>NZ_NOVT01000018.1:0-125658 GCF_008042455.1 Corynebacterium sp. LK10 | reverse complement strand
AGCCGTTTTTCGGGCCATTTCTGTCATAAACGCAGTCAGTAACTCGCATCGCCCCACCGCCGCCGACCATAAACGCAGTCACTAGCGCGCGTTGGGGTTAAGAGACAAATTCTGAGTGATGTGGCAGCATGAAAAAGCCCCCGCCATTTCAGCGAGGGCTTAGAGTTTGCGCTGGTGATTAGCGCTTCTGTGCGTCTGCGAGAATCTGGCGACCTGCGACCATGCGGCAAATCTGGTTGGTGCCCTCGTAGATCTGGGTGATCTTGGCGTCACGCATCATGCGCTCAACCGGGAAGTCACGGGTGAAGCCGTAACCGCCGAGCAGCTGCACGGCATCGGTGGTGACCTGCATAGCAACGTCAGAGGCGAAGGTCTTGGCGTTTGCGGCCATCAGACCCAGGCGAGCGCCGCCCTCAGCAGTGCCACGCTCAGCGTTAGCGGCTGCGGTGTAGACCATGAGACGAGCAGCGTCAATCTTCATACGCATGTCAGCCAGCATGAACTGGGTGTTCTGGAAAGCAGCGATCGGCTTGCCGAACTGCTGGCGCTCCTGCACGTAACCAACAGCGTAGTCGTATGCACCCTGCGCGATGCCCAGTGCCTGTGCACCAATAGTCGGGCGGGTGTGGTCCAGGGTCTCCAGGGCAGTCTTGAAACCGGTGCCCTCTTCGCCGATGATGCGGTCAGCCGGGATGCGGCAGTTTTCGAAGTACAGCTCCGCGGTCGGGGAACCCTTGATACCCAGCTTGTGCTCCAGGCCACCGACGCGGAAACCCTCGTCGTCCTTGTGGACCATGAATGCAGAGATGCCGTTGGCACCCTTCTCCGGGTCGGTGACAGCCATGACGGTGTACCAGGTGGAGCGGCCACCGTTAGTGATGAAGCACTTGGAGCCGTTGAGGACCCACTCATCGCCCTCACGGACCGCGCGGGTCTTCATGGAACCGGCATCCGAACCGGCCTCACGCTCAGTCAGTGCGTAGGAAGCCATTTCACCGTTGGCGATGTCCGGCAGGACCTTGCTCTTCAGCTCGTCGGAGCCCTTGAGGATCAAGCCCATGGTGCCCAGCTTGTTCACAGCCGGGATAAGAGAAGCCGAGCCACAGACACGAGCAACTTCCTCAATGACAATGCAGGCCGCAACCGAGTCCGCACCCTGACCACCGAACTGCTCCGGCACGTGGACGGCGTTGAATCCAGCCTCGTTGAGAGCCTTCAGGGCCTCCTCCGGGAAACGCTCGTTCTCATCGACGTCCGCTGCGTACGGAGCAATCTGCTTCTCCGCCAGATCACGGATAACGGCGCGGAGCTCCTGGTGCTCCTCTGGCAGCTGGAACAGGTCGAATCCTGGGGTCAAAGCCATGTGGGTGTTCCTCCCGATTTAATGATTCCGATGTCGTGTTCGATATCGCGCTCTACGCATTTCTACGCAGCACTATCACCGCACGACGTATTTATCTTCGTTCGATACTAGTGGCTAACGCTTCGCTCTACCCGCGAAATTCGTAAAATTCTCGCGTTGCCGCTCGGCGCCCACAGAATAAACTGCGCGAGGAATTCCCGCAGCAGCGATGTCGCCCAGTACCTCAACGGCGTATAGGCGCCGACGACACACCAGGGTTCCAGCCCCCGTTCGCGCATGAGCTTCGCTACCCGTGGCGCATGAAAATCACTGGTCACAACAACCGTTCCAGCGCTCAACGCACCGTCCATGCCGCGCATCAATTCGCACGCATAGTCAATGTTTTCCGACGTATTCGTCGATTGGTCCTCGGGGATCAACTCGATGTCGCCGCGCTTTACGACGTCCCCAGCGTTCGCCTCCAACCACTCCACCATGGCGTCCGCTTCGGAGCAGGTGGCATCTGTCACCGCTTCACTGCCGACCCCACCGGAGCAGATGATTCGCTCGGTACGCTCATCACACGCTGAGACTGCTCGCTGTAATCTTCTGGCCAGCAGGGCCGAGGGCCGATTGTTCTTCAATCCGCATCCCAGTACAACCACGGTGTGTGGCGGCAGAGTTGGTTTTTGGGCTGCACATCGAAGGCGAACGGCCTCGAAAACGATCGCTGCGGCTCCTGGTACTGCGAGGCCGGCGAGCAGGGGCGTCGTCAAGCGATGCGATGCGCGAGCGTAGTAGGCGCGGCAGCTGGCCAGTGTCCACGCGGCACCTACTGTGGGAAGAACCCACCGCGGAGGTCTGCGATTGGGCAGGCGTGGTGGGCGTAGCTCCGAATTAGCGGCGACGCGTAGTCCGCCGACGAGGAGCATGGAACCGAAGCCTGCACCGAGGCACGCGAGTGTTTTTCTCATCAGAGCTTCCACGTTAACTGTTCTGGGACGTTGATGGTCCAGTCGACGAGCTGTTGCGGATTGTGCTTCGCCATATGCTGGGATTCCTGCTCGGCCCACATGTCCCAGTGTTCCTCGAAGTGGTCGTCGCGAGCCATGGCACGGGCAAATCGAGTCTGTGTGTCCAGCTCTACCCAGACTCCCCAGGCGTTGCCGTCGCCGATGGCGCGGGCAGCGGCAAGGTTAGCTTCAGTGACAGCGCCGCAGCCTTCGACGATGAGCGAGGAGTCCGGTGGCGTGGGGACCCACTCGGCGAATTCACTGGCGTACCAGTCCCACCGGCGATACCCGCGCTCATCGGCCGGTAGAGCGGGGTTCAAAATGGTCTCCGCAACTGCGGCCGATGCTTTCTGCAGACCGGACCAGCCCGGATATACATCCTCCAAGTGGATAACTGGCCAACCGAGGATACTGTGCAACTTTGCCGAAAGGGTGGTTTTGCCACTGCCGGAACGGCCGTCGATAAGCAGAATCATCGTGATCGAAACACCTTTGCTACGCTACGCCCAGGAAGCGGAACTCCCCGGCCCACACGGAAATACTGATTGCTGCGACGGCGATGGCAAGGCAGGCGGCCATGGTGGCATAGTCACGCGTGGCCAATGTCGAGGTGTGCCACCACGTACGCTTAATCGGTGCGCCAAAGCCGCGGGCTTCCATGGCCGTAGCCAGTTTGGTTCCGCGGCGCAGCGCAAACACCAGCAGAGCGAACACCTGGGAAATAGTGCGGCGGATTGCGCCGTGGTCACCCAAACCGCGTGCTCGACGGGCTCGGGTCAGCGCCTGCCAATCGCTGATGAATAGGCCGACGAGCCGCAAACTCGCCACCGTTGCCAGCACAAACCGGCTGGGCAGCTTGAGAATCTGCGCCAGCCCATTGCCCAGATCGGTGGGGTCGATATTGGCTGTCAACACGACAACTGGAGTACCGATAGCCAGCACACGCAACATAATCGCGATGGCCAGGGAAATAGAATTATCCGTCACATGCGCAAGCAGGAAGGAGAAATACTCTTTGCCCTCCGGGTTGCCGTAGAGCGCCATCGAGATTCCAGAGATGGGCGCGGCGATAAGAAGTGGCAGGCTGCGTCCTAGAAAACGACGAAAACCCAAACCCGACAGCGGCACCAAGAAAAGCGTGCAGACAAGCGCGACCACTGCGGAGACCCAGTCGATGGAAATCAGCAGCGGTGTGGTGAGCAAGAACAGGCCCAGTACTCTCGCTACCGGGTTGACCGTCGCGAGGAAAGGCTGCTTACTCTGCTCGGCGCTCTGCGTACCTTCAGCCGTACCGGCGGAACCGACTTCAGTCACGATGTCCCTCCTGCTTCACCCTGGCCGCGCGAACCTTTACTGCTGCTCGGACCGGCCTGCTCCCCCGAACCACGCTGTCCCGGTGCCGCACGGCCTGACCGCTCCGGATGAAACGCATCCATGTCGACGACGTAGTCCCCCATCGCTTGGACCACCAACGGATCGTGGGTAATCGAAATAACAGTTCGGCCGTCGTCTGCAAGTTGGCGAAGCAAAGTGAGCAGCTCGGTGAATGTCCGGCGGTCTTGGCCGAAGGTCGGTTCGTCGAGAAGCACAATATCCGGCGCTGTCGCCAGCATGGTCGCCACCGACAGACGTCGCTTCTCACCGCCGGAAAGCGAAAATGGGTTCGCCTTGGTCAGCGCCGTCAACCGGAGCCGCTCGAGCAATTCCTCGATGCGCTGATCGGCGTTAACACCGACGAGCTTGGGGCCGAGCTGCAACTCTTCCAGCACGGTGCCGGTGACAAATTGGTGTTCAGGATCCTGGAACACCGTGCCGATACGAGTAGCCAACTTCTTCGACGGCCACTTCCACGGCGCGCTACCGCTGCCTGCCACTTGGACCGTCCCCGCCATCGGCTCAAGCAGACCGCCGAGCGTCAGCGCTAACGTGGACTTGCCGCTGCCATTGTGACCAACAATGCAGGTGGAAGCTTGAGATGGGATTGAAATTGATACACCGCGAGCAATCGGTTCAACAGTTTCGCCACCGCTGAACCAAGACTTCTTCGCGCCATAGCCGATGGCCAACTCGCGGGTTTCAATCGCGATGTCACCGCTAGGGTGCCCGTCCTGGTCGCAGGCAACGGAACGCGCGTCCGGCAGCGCGGGCGGTGCATCCGGAATCCACACCCCAGCATCCGTCAGAGCCTGCCCGTGGTCTTCCAAGACTCGATGAGGCGCACCATCGGCAATCACACCTTCGCGGCCCAGCACGATGATGCGGTCGACCACATCGACCCACGCATCCACCCGATGCTCGACCACGATCAGCGCCGCACCGGTTCTCTCCGCCGCGGTAATCGCCGCATCGCGTAGTACCGGCACACCGGCCGGATCGATGTTGGCCGTCGGCTCGTCCAAGCAAATGACCCGTGCGCCCATCGCCAGCACACCCGCCAATGCGAGGCGCTGTTTCTGTCCCCCGGAAAGCCGGTGCGTGGGATGGTCCAGCGGCAAATCCAGTCCCACCACATCCAGGCTGGCGCGTACTCGGTTGCCGATCTCAGCCGGGGCAACGCCAAGGTTTTCCGCACCAAAGGCAACATCGTCGCCAACGCGGGCACTAATCGTCTGCGAGTCAGGGTCTTGCAGCACTAAGCCCACCGCGCCCCTTGCGGAAGCGGGAGTACAACCTTCAATCAGGAGCTCTCCGGTGGCTTCGCCATCGGAGTCGTCGCCAAGCACGCCAGCAATAGCGGCAAGCAGCGTCGACTTCCCCACCCCCGACGCGCCGAGCAACAGCACCTTTTCACCACGCTCGACGTCCAGCGTGATGTCATTCAGTACCGCAGCTTTGCGCCCCGCGTGCCGATATCCGAACCCCCGCGCGCTCACCGCAGGGACATTTCCGCTTGACGACGGCCCCCGCGTCAACTCCTCATCTGTCATCGATTTTTCCTAGACGTCGCCGTGCCGCTCTCGCCCGATGGCAAACCGATCCAGCGCTCCAGTTGCCGCCAGTGCCTTAGCCAGGAAGTAAGCCAGCAGACCGGCGAGGACGGCACCAGACAGCGCCGTGGAGATCAGGTAGATGACGTTGAATTCGAAAGTCTTGGCCAGGTTGCCGGTGAAAAGTTCAAAGGTCCACGCGCCGACACCTGCCATGAGACCGGAGATAACCACGGTGGCCAGGTTGTAGCTCTTGTACGCCAGAACAAAGAACACCAGCTCCGCGCCGAGCCCCTGCGCCAAACCTGAGTACAGGGTGGAGATACCCCACTGGTTACCGATTAGTGCTGAAACTGTCGCTGCGATTACCTCGACGAAGATAGCGGCACCCGGCTTGCGAATGATGTACGCGCCGAGCGGCCCACCGAGGAACCACATACCCGCGACCAAACCGCCAAGGCCAGGAGTAAGCGCGTTGACTGCTTCATAGCCCGCACCGCCGATGATGTTCCAGATAACAAAGATCAGGCCAACGGCCACGCCGATAACAGCTGCAATGATGATGTCAATATTGCGCCACGAGAAGTTAGCGCGTGTTGCACTCGCCGATTGCGTCATCTCACTTGCTCCCATTTTTCTTTAACTCGAGCGATATTGCTCAAAAGATTTTGATGTATTCATTAGCGGCATATGGGGCCTGTGCCGACACGCCCTAAGCACTAACTTTTGCCTACCCTACCGCGCCCAGCAGATGGCCTAGATAACATAAGGAACCATGACTAAAGCCGAGCGGTCATCTACTGGAGATACCCCAACTGCCCAAACCCCTCATCCGCCGACAGTCGGCGATGAGGGGACAGCCGCGGATTCCGCAGTGAAAACTGTCGAGTTCCGTGGTGCTGACAACACCGCTGAGCAGGAAAGTTCTCGCCCATACTACATGCCCACATTGACGTGGGGCGAGAGACTTGACCTGTCTGCGAAGCAGTGGTGGCCACTCATCGGAGTTGTTATTGCGATACAGCTTGTCGCTCGCATTCTGGTTCTGACTAGCCATGGTTTTTACTGGGATGACTTCATCATCGTTGGCCACCTTTACGACACCCCGCTGCTGAGCAAGGACTACCTGCTTCAGGACCACGACGGGCACCTTGCACCACTGGCCTTCCTGGTGCAAGGCCTCTATCACCTCATTGCGCCGTGGAACTGGTGGCTGCCGGCTATCACCATGGCCGTGATGTCGGTAGCGCTGACATACGCCACCACTAAGCTCTTTGAGCTTCTCACTGGCCGCACGCTGGTGTCGCTCTTCCTCATCACGGTCGTCGCCTGGACTCCGCTGATGCTTCCGGGAGACACCTGGTGGTCGGCTGCGGCCAATTCCCAGCCGTTCCACCTGGCATTCGTGGTTTTCATGATTGTCGCTATTCGCACCACTATGCGTCGTTCTTTCGGCCCCCGCCCGTGGGAAGCCGCTGGTCTGTTTGTACTGCTGGCAGTGGCGCTGGGATTCTTTGAGAAGTCCCTGGCTATCGCGCCGATTTCGATGCTGGTTGTCATCACTTTGGCTTACATGGAGCGCAGCAATATCCTGCAGGTTCTCCGTCGCGGCCTAGTCATCTGGATCCCATCGATGCTGCTGACCGGCGCCTGGGCACTGTGGTACTACTTCGGCCCCGCCGAAACTACCGGCTTCATTTCTGACAAGCTACAGCCCGAACTGTTCTTCAACGGCCTCGGCCAGATTTTTGCCGGCATCATCGGCGGGCCAACAAGCTGGGAACGTTGGGCTCCGGGACAGCCGTTTGCCTCCGCTTCGTCTCAGCTGATTACTCTCGGCGGCATTATTCTGTTGATTCTGTCTGCCACCCTCATTGGCCGCGACTACCGTGGCTGGGCTCCGTGGACGCTATCGGTGGCGTACATGTTCACCACCTTGTTCGCCATCACCCTGTTCCGCTCGGGAGAGAACACCTCTGGCGTGCTGGCGCACACTCTGCACTACTACTCTGATGTCGCGCTCGTGATCGCTATCTGTGTCGCGGTCTCCCTGGCGGGACTCCCGCCAAAGGACGAGGCGCCGGCTCTGCTACCGACTCGTACGCACATTCTGATTTGGTCGCTGGGTGTCGCACTGGCTGTCACCTCCTCGATTTCCGTGGTTACTTACCGCAATGCCTGGTCTGATGACATCGCAATGGAGTGGATTGGCAACACCAAGGCGTCGCTGTCCGCGCTGCGCGAGGAGGCCGACGCCGCTGGCCCCGACAAGGCAATCGACTACAACCTCATTGACCAGCCCGTCCCCTTCGAGATTCTCGTGCCCGTCGCCGCTCCGATGAACATGTACTCGCGGGTCTTTGATGCAGTCTCCGATCGCCCTCCGTTTGAGCGCGTCACCGGTCACCCGCGCATGTTCAATACCGACGGTTCGCTTATCGACGCCAAGGTCTCCGAGATCACCCGGGTCACCGATGGCCCTGTCGAGCAGTGTGGCCATCGCATCACAGTTGGTGAGGACGGCACTGCGTCGGAGGACATCAAGCTTGAGAACATCATCAAGCTCGGCGACTGGGTGCTCGAGTTCCCGGCCACCGCCTCTGAGGACATGGATGTGCGCCTGTCGCTACCCAATCCTTTCGAGACTGAAGAGCAAACCCGCGCTGGTTCCACGGTCGTGAAGATGAACAACGATCTGCGGCCGCGCTATGCGTACCTCAACGGTGGCGGAAATACTCTCCGTGTCGATGTGGAAAAAGCGACTCCGGGGGCAACGCTATGCATCGGCGCGGGGGCGATTGGCCCCTTGGTTCCCGCAAGCCGTTAAGAATCCTCTAAGATATTGCTTTAAGATAATGTGAGAAAAGTTCATTAGCCCTTGTAGCTATTGTTTTTCCGACAGAGGAGCCACATCCATGCGTAACCGCATCGCCGGCGCTATCGCCGCATCCGCCATTGCCGCAGCAGCCCTGGTCGCTTGCTCTCCCCCGAACGAGGTTGACTCGGACGTAAAGGTCGGCGACCAGGCCAACCCGTCGGAGACCTTCGAGCAGAAGGCCACCACCCCGGCACCCTCCGACGAGATGACTCCTGCTGAGACCGCAGGGATGTAACTGCAGATTCACTAATTGAAACTGCGAAAACCGGGGTAGTTAGCAAACAGAAACGCAGTCACTACTCCTTGTGCCCACTCATCGATGGGGCACGAAAGAATTACCGCCCGGCCATGGTGTCCGGGCGGTTTTGGTTCTCTGGGGGCAGCCTAGAGCCACGATGAGAGCTTAGGAAAACTCAAATTCCACGTGGTCACCATCACGGATTACCGCACTCGTTGCGCCATTTTCCAGGTTCAGCTCGACAATGAGCGAGGGCATCTCGCCGGAAGCTCCAGCCTCACCCGAGGCCCCGGCAGCATCGTCCACGAGCGCCGCATCGGTCGCGATCACGCGGTAGCGAAGGAAACCATTGCGCAATTCATCAGTCTCCACGCGAGCGGAGTGCAGCCATGGGAAGCGGCGGCGCAACGCAACGAGCTGCTGATAGGAGCGGTAGAGAGCCTCGCCGAGCGTAGAGAGTTCCTCCGGGCTATCCGGGAACACTGGACGGACCTGGTCGTCACCGCCGATGCGTTCCTCTTTGAGACCGGTATAGCCCTGTTCGTCACCGTAGTAGACCAGTGGCACACCGGCCACGGTAAACAGCACCGCTGCCGCCAGCACGGCCTTGTCGGCCCCTACCTGTGTCGCAATGCGTGAAACATCGTGGTTTCCCACAAACGTCACCGGCACAAAAGACTCCGCGAAGGTGTTATGGCGCTTCAGAGTCCAGTCCAACTCGAAGAAGTTTTCCTCCTTCAGCGCCGACCAGGTCGCTTTCCACAGCTCGTATTCCGTCACCGAGTCCATGCCGGACACCGACACAATCTCCGCATAGTCGCCGTGGATGACCTCCCCGTAGATAAAAGCATGCGGGTGCTCAGCACGCACTCGCGGCAAAACCTTGTGCCAGAACTGTGGATCCACTGCGTAGGCCGCATCCAGGCGCCAGCCATCAATCCCCCGCGCCAGCCAGTAATTCATGACGTTCACGACAAAATCAACAGTCGCGTCACTGGTGTGATCGAATTCGACCAAACTCTCATGTCCCTCAAACACCGGCGCGGTCATGTCGCCATCTGAGTGCGTAAACGCAAAGAGCTGCGCTTCTTCAGAGTCAGGGTTTTCCTTCGCGGTCTTCAGCGCGGGCGCCTCTGCCCCGATGTGGTTGAAGACACCGTCGAAAAGCACTTTGATGCCGCGCTCATGGGCAGCTTCGATGACGGCCTTCATGTCCTCTTCGGTGCCCAGGCGCGAGTCGATGCGGTAGTAGTCCTCGGTATCGTAGCCGTGGCTAGTCGACTCGAATACTGGCGCCAGCTGCAGGACGTTGAGCCCGAGCTCCTGGACGTACGGAAGCCAGTCAATCAGTTTGCGAATTCGATTGACCGGCGCGGCGCCTCGATCCTTCTCACGGATGGGCGCTCCCACAAACCCCAGTGGATAGACGTGCCATCCAATCGCCCACTTCGTCCACTCAGGTGCGGCGCCAGCGAGCGTCTTATCAGGGGCGTTGGGGGTAGTGGACATTGTCCTATGCATCCTCTCTAGGTGCCTGAGGCTGATTGGAATTATCTGGTGCCGTCGCAGCCTCAGGGGTCGGTGAGGTCTCCCCCGCCGATTCGCTTGACGACGCCCGCGCCTGGCCCGCATGCGACTTCGGCGTGCCAAGGCCTGCATTCCGCGGCCGTGGAGGCACGGAACCTGCTGCGGGCATGGTCGGAGATGCGACAGGGCGCTCCGGCGGTTGGCTCTTCGACGGGTTCAGTGCATCCAGCGCGATTTGAATTTCCGTGCGCATGCCGCTGACCATGGCTCTCTCCACAATTTTAAACTTGGAGTTGTGAAGAAAGAAGGGATTACCCGCTTCCGGGCCACCGGTGCCGAGGAACATGTAACAACCCGGCGCTTCACGGGAAAAATACGAGAAATCATCCGAAGGAGCCCACGGATCGGCAGCGAACACCTTGGACTTGCCAACCGCCTTCGTCGCCGCATGCCACGCACGATTGACCGCAATGTCGGCGTTGACCACCATCGGGTACGGAATCTGCCAGTCGAAAGTCGCCTGTGCACCGTGAGCCTGGCAGACGCCGTTGACGACGGCCTCGATACGCTGGCAGACAATCTCCCAGTCGGCCTCATCCACCGAGCGGATGGACACTTCCAGGTTGGCCGTATCCGGAATCACGTTGCCGGCCTCACCTGAATGCAGTGAGCCGACATTGACAATGTTCATGTGCTTCGGATCCACATCGCGGGAGACAATCGTGTTCAGCATGAGAGTCGCCTCGCTGGCGATGAGCACCGGGTCAATCGACAGCTGCGGGTTCGAGGAGTGTCCGCCACGGCCACGAATCGCGATGGAGACGATGCCCGACATAGTTGTCACTCGCCCAGCGCAAATCCCCACATGCCCCACCGGATGCGGCGCGACGTGGAAGGCATAGACCTCATCTAAGTCATCGGCGGCGCCCTTGTCGACCAGCTCACGAGCACCGCCCGGCAGCATTTCTTCGGCGTGCTGGAAGATGCACAGCACCTTGCCGTGCAGTTGATCGCGCATTCCAGAGAGCACCTTCGCCGTGCCCAGCAGCATCGCCGTGTGAACATCATGCCCACAGGCGTGCATCACACCTGGCGTGCGCGAGGCGTACGGCAGTCCCGTTTCCTCCTGAATCGGCAGGGCGTCAATATCCGCGCGGTAGCCAATCACACGGCCAGTGCTGGGGTCGCCCGCTGTTCCCTCGATGACGCCAATTACGGACGTCGGGGTCAACCGGTACGTCGGGATGTCCCACTGATTGAGCAAATCCTCAATCATGTCCGAGGTCCTGTACTCCCGGAAGCTCAGCTCCGGATTCTGGTGCAGTTGGCGACGCCATGCCACCGCCTCTTCGATAGGTACTTCAAGGCGGTGCGACGGCAGGGTGTCGTTAGCATCAGTCATGGTTCATAGCATGACAGAAAATAGGCTCCACGACGAGCAGCTACGGAAATTCCCTCACCCATTTTCGCTTCACGACGGCCACAGCGCCCCAACATCTCCACTGCTAGAGACGACTTCAGCGCTGCCAGCGAGCTGCTAGTGTCCGGCACCCCAGAAATCCACGGTGAGTTCGGCCAACCACCATGGATCAATCGTGCCGCACATCTCACGCGCCGAGTGCATGGAGACCATCGCAGCTCCGATATCGATGGTGTCGATACCCAGTCGCGTTGCAGTGATCGGGCCGATAGTGGAGCCGCATGGCTTGTGGTTCGCAGATACAAAATACTGCACCGGCACTTCCTGGCCAATGCGCTTGGAGGTTTCCGCTGCGATTCGGACAACCTCGGCCTGACCAACCGCCGTGGTGGCGTAGCGCTGGTTGGCATTGATCTTTACCACTGGGCCAGCATTGAGCTCCGGCTGGTGCCCCGGCTCGTGTTCGCCTGCATAGTTCGGGTGCACACCGTGTGCGCCGTCGGCCGAGAGACAGATGGAACCGCGGTAGAGCTGCTGGGTGCGTTCCAGGTCAGCGCCTGTAGCCGCTGCGATGCGGGACAGAACGTCGGCAAGCAGTGGACCTGCAGCGCCCGTAGTGGAGGCGGACCCGACTTCCTCGTGGTCGAAAGCGACCATGACGGGGATGGTGGTTGACGTGCTCCAGTTTTGGCGGAGCAAGGTCTCGAAGGCAACCAGGGAGGAGTGGACGCTGAGCAGGTTGTCGAGTCGACCTGAAGCCAGGAACTCATCGTGAGCACCGAAGGTGCGCGGCTGCTGGGTGTCGAAGGAAATGAGGTCCCAGGCGACGATGTCGTCGATAGACAGGCCCGCAGCATTGGCGATGACCTGGTACACATCGGTGCCGAAAGTATCCAGTCCGATGATTGGTGCAGTGTGATTCTGCTTGTGGAGCTTCAACCCCTCTTCGTTAACCGCACGATTGAGGTGGATAGCCAACTGCGGAATACGCGCAACCGGGCCAGTGCGAGCAAGGTGCTCATTGCCGCTTTTATCAATTACCCGACCGGCGAACTCAATTTCGCGGTCGGTCCAGCTTCCCAACAACGCGCCGCCGTAGACTTCAACGGCGACCTGCGTATAGCCTGCGGCGGAGGTGCGCGCGTTGGGCTTCACACGAAAACCGGGCGAATCCGTGTGGGAACCCACAATACGGAAACCGGTGAAATCGGCAGCCGGCGTCTCCGGGACGATCCAAGCAACGGCAGCGCCATCGCGACGCAGGACGTAGGCACCGGGTTTACTTGGCCACTGTTCGTGCTCATCGATGACCGTGGCACCGGCTGCACTCAGACGGTCAACGACCTGTTGTGCCGCATGAAATGAGCTTGGCGACGCAGCCACAAAATCAATTAAATCCTCAACGTGACTGAGCGCTGCCGCCGGAACTCTGCGCGATGCCGCTTCCGAGGTATCCGCCGAATCCGGGGACTCAGGGGTGGGTGCCGAAGAAATAGCCATAACCAAACTCCTACTTCACATTTGATTCCGGATTTCATTGTATTGGAGCCCACAACTGACCGTGACCGAGCATTGAGCCGGTCCACAGTGTGATGCAGCTTTCATGTTGGGAACGGTATCCACTTAGTCACTTTTGCCCGTTTTAACTCGATATCGGGCATATTCAGACATATAGTGGCAACCGCATCAAAGAAAACCATTTGAATACAGAACCTCTCAAACCGGAGTCCCGACCGGATTCCGACCACAGAAAGGGTTTATACCGTGAGCCTTGAAAACCTGTTCCCCCGCTCTTTCACTACCAAGCGCGCCTTTTTCTCTCAGCCGCTGCGCGAGGCTCTTACCCGCGACACCAGCAGTGACGCTAACGCAGTCCACTTCGGCCACCAGGTTAAGAGCGCCCGAAACGAGATCTACAGCGACATGTCCGCCCGTGACATCGTCTCTATGCTGAGCCGCTAAATCTAGCGCTTCCTCAAGTCGAATAAGACCATTGGCTCTGGCTGAGGAAATTTCAACGTCTCCGCGGCAGCTAATTCACTGCCAAAACCAGCTCCAACCTCGCCTGCATCACCATCGCCGTACCGATGTACCGCAAATGCGTGGCAGCCACCAACAACTAGCATCAATGCCAGCGTCAAGAGCATCGCAGTAATCCCCGAGTACACAAATCCGCCGGTATACGGCGTAGCAGCAATCGGGTTTGTCACAGGAAACGTCAGCAGGACCACTAGCAACGCAATACCGATATACGGCCACTGTCTGGTCAATCGGGTCCGCGCCATGGCGGCCAAACCGAACACAGACGTGACCAGCATCAACATGTAGTGGGTCCAAAGAATCGATGAGAATGTAGCTGCAATAAGCCACGCGCCCGTGATCAGAAATTCAAACCGGTAGACCGGGTTCAACCACGCAACTGCCGTGACCATCAACACCACGCCAAGCGCAATACACAGCGGAATCGTTTTCACGTGACTCGGGTAATCACGAACCACTGTTACTAATAAATCAGGTTTGCCCAGGTCTGTGGCTAAAGTCGACGCCAACGACTGATTCGCACCGCCGACCAAGACCGATGAACCAATGTCGCCGATTCGATCAATCCAATCCGAAATTACCGACATATCAACGCGGATAAACATCCAGACCGCCAGTACCGCCGTGGTGGCCAGCGACCAGAGGGCTGCGCGCCGTCGATAAGCGAAAAAGAGCATCACAGCGATGAGCGCATACGGAGTCAATTTAATGGATGCGACGATGCCGAGCACGATGCCCGCGAGCCAAGGACGAGTGCGCGAGGCAGCAAGACCATAGGCGACACCCGCGACGATCAGCGGTGTCGTCTGACCGATCCAGAACGAATTAATAGTGGTCGGCAGAGCGAATACGCATGCGGTAACCAGCGCTGCGATACCCCAGGGCATGGTGGACCGAAACCACAGGTGGTAGGAAGCTACGACGAGGACCACGACGGCCATTCCGGAGAGAAACAGCAACCAAGCAACCGAGGTTTCAAAGCTCATGACGTGGGATATCACTCCCAGAGCCTTTGCGAACAAAGGGTTTTGCACAAAGGGATGCGTAAATGGCGCAGACACTTCCTGCGCCAGGCGTGGCCAGACCTCTCCACTCATGGCAGTGAAATCGATTGGATCGGCGTCATAAAGATGGGACTCAAGTCCCCTGTCCATAAGTAGCCCGCCTACCCAGAGCGAAGCCCAATCGTCCGGCTGAGTACGACCATTCCAGGCCAACAGCGAGGCAAGACCACCGAGCTGCGAGACCAGAATAAGAGGCCAGCTCATCACAGGCGATTGCGCCAGCGCGGGGGTCTGACTGGGTTTGCGAGCCCGCATTTTTCGCGAGACCTGTGACCGAGACTTCGCAGCAGCACGTTGCGACTCCGCAGCCTGTGACGATGCGCCATCCTGTGACACAGGTCCTTCTGCCTGACTATGCCGTCCCACGTTCCTCCTCATCGCTGGTAAGCGCCTCTATCTAATGTAGTGATTCCAATACGGCAGTGGTTACACCCCGCAAGAACCCACAAGGTATGACGGCTTACTTTGAACAAAGTGCCAGGAGGACGACAGTTGGCGGCCGTGATGGCCGGAGGACTATCGAATCTGTGAAATAGTGCCGATGGTCGTAATCAGCTGATCTCCATCGCTGTCGACCACGGCGGCTATGGGCATGCGCTCCATCTCATCCGGGCCGACATCGTAGCCCTGCGAGACCTCTGCCGTAATAATCTTTCCGGTCGGGCCTTCCTCAATGCGCGGATTACGAACGACCACATGAACCAGACTGAACTTCGCGGTGATGTGAACTTCTCCGCGGTAGCTCTCCCCTTCGACATCACTGTTGTCATTGTCGCGGGTGAATGAGACGACACCGGCCTCAGGCTCTAGGGCACCGTTCTTGGCAGTGACGCCACCACCCAGTGCGCCGAATACCTTCTCCAGCGCAGATACAGAAATTACTAAATCCTCGCTGGAGGGAGCCGGGGCATTCTTGCCCGGAGCATCCGAATAATTCAACGGGATGTAGATTTCCTCGGCCTCATTAATGGAGCCGGCTGCCGGGTAAACATAAATGCCCCAGTTTTCACCAGCTGGGGTCTCTGGCGGGTCAACAACAATGCGAGCCTCAAAGCTGCCGTCATCTGTCATCGGAGTGGCTTGACGAGCGATAGAACGTCGCATGTCGACGCCCTGGTTCGGTATCGCCTCGAGAGTTCCAGCCGGCGTGACCCAGGCAATGTTGTCGTGCGGATGTTTCCGCGACGAGGACGGAGCACCTTCACTTGGCTTCCAGGAGTCTGGGAACGCACTGTAGAGAACGTAA
Organism: Corynebacterium sp. LK10; assembly: GCF_008042455.1. NCBI lineage: Bacteria > Bacillati > Actinomycetota > Actinomycetes > Mycobacteriales > Corynebacteriaceae > Corynebacterium > Corynebacterium sp. LK10. The sequence goes on along the minus strand of NZ_NOVT01000018.1, from coordinate 109,963 downwards.
ACGCCATTGGGCACACCCGGAGGAATTGGAAGCGGGTAACCACCACGGTTGGCCGACGGATTAAAACCACTGCCGCGAACAATGAGAACATCGCCGCGATGAACTGTGGCGCCTTCAGCTGGTGTGCCGTCCTCAAAAGTGACAGAAACTTCCGGGGATTCGACATACTGCGGATCCTGCGGCTGGAAGTTCTCCGCTGGATTAATCACATTGGGAAAGTTGTCTGGCACGATTGGCTTCGCAGTTTCAGCCATTGCTGGGGACACAAACGCTGAAAGGACCATGGCGCCGGACAGCGAAACCGCAGTAACACCTCTGCGCGCACTCTGCCTCACCGGTCGACGCTTGCCTTCTCCAACGGGCGATGATTCGGAGCCGGACGAAAGGCGAGTTTCGTGAGCCCCCGCAAGATGGCGGTGGGAATGATCGAAAGTCAAGAACTTCAGACTGTGCATACAAGCAATGTACACCTGCATATTAGGCTCACCTAACGCATTTATTAAGGCGCGCCTTATCCACCCCCGTTTGAGTCTCAACGCTGGGATTGGAAGAAATAGCTGAGAGCAAAAGAAAGCCGCGGCCAAGCCCAATAGAGCTCGACCGCGGCTTGCTTCAGCAGCTTTGAGGCAACCAATTACTCCGCGGTAATCGGCAGGTAGACGCGACCACCCTGATCAGCGAACTCCTGGGACTTCTCAGCCATGCCGGCCTCGATAGCTTCAACGGAGTCCAGACCGTGTTCCTTCGCGTAGTCCTGCACATCCTTGGAAATACGCATGGAGCAGAACTTCGGACCACACATGGAACAGAAATGCGCGGTCTTTGCCGGCTCTGCAGGCAGGGTCTCGTCGTGGTAGTCCAGCGCAGTGTCCGGATCCAAGGCCAGCGCGAACTGGTCATGCCAACGGAACTCGAAGCGGGCCTTCGACAGCGCGTCGTCACGCTCCTGAGCACGCGGCAGCCCCTTTGCCAGGTCAGCGGCGTGCGCGGAAATCTTGTAAGTAATCACGCCGACCTTGACGTCGTCGCGGTTCGGCAGACCCAGGTGCTCCTTCGGCGTGACGTAGCAAAGCATGGCGGTGCCAGCCTGCGCAATGATTGCCGCGCCGATAGCCGACGTGATGTGGTCATAGCCCGGCGCGATGTCGGTTGCCAGCGGGCCGAGGGTGTAGAACGGAGCTTCCTCACACCACTCCTCTTCCCACTTCACGTTGTCAGCGATCTTGTGCATCGGAACGTGGCCTGGGCCTTCAATCATGACCTGGCAGCCGCGGGACTTGGCGATCCTGGTCAGCTCGCCGAGGGTCCGCAGCTCAGCCAGCTGGGCCTCATCGTTAGCGTCGGCAATGGAGCCCGGACGTAGGCCGTCACCGAGGGAGAACGCGACATCGTACTGTGCCAGAATGTCGCACAGCTCAGCGAAGCGCGTGTAGAGGAAGCTCTCCTGGTGATGCGCGAGGCACCATGCGGCCATAATCGAACCACCGCGGGAGACAATGCCGGTAACGCGGTTGGCGGCCAGTGGCACGTAGCGCAGCAGCACACCCGCGTGAACGGTCATGTAGTCCACGCCCTGTTCGCACTGCTCAATGATGGTTTCGCGGTAGATTTCCCAGGTCAGCTTGGCCGGGTCACCCTTAACCTTCTCCAGCGCCTGGTAAATCGGCACCGTACCAACCGGCACCGGGGAGTTACGCAGAATCCACTCGCGGGTTTCGTGAATGTCCTTACCGGTGGACAGATCCATGATGGTGTCCGCGCCCCAACGAGTCGCCCAGACCATCTTCTCCACCTCTTCGGAGATGGACGAGGTCACAGCCGAGTTACCAATGTTGGCGTTGATTTTGGTGGCAAAGCGCTTGCCAATAATCATCGGCTCGGTCTCCGGGTGCTTGTGGTTGGCCGGAATCACGGCACGCCCCGCAGCAACCTCTTCGCGAACAACTTCCGGATCCACATTTTCACGAGCGGCAATGAATGCCATCTCCGGGGTGACAATTCCCGCTCGGGCCCATGCCAGCTGCGTCTTGACCTTCGGGGCCTCCTCAGAGCCTGCAACCGCCGGCACTGCCGGAGCCTTCGGCCAAGAGTCACGAGTCTTAGCCAACCCCTCCTTCAGGTTCAGTTCCGGGTTTTCCTCGGTGTAAATACCCGAGGTGTCGTACGCATCGAAGTGAGTGCCGTCCGTCAGGTTGATTCGACGGACTGGAATGCGCAGGTTCGCCTCACCGAAATCGTTGCTAAACGCAACCTCGTCGTAATGCTTGTTGCTGCGGTAAATCGGGCCAGTTGTAACCTCGCCCTCTTTCGGCGGAGCGGATACAGATACACGTGCGGCCATGAAGCAACACATCCCTTTCCTACGCTGGTATTACCCAGATTCAGGTTCGTCCGGTCGACGCTCGATCCCTAGCGTCCTCTCAGTGCCGGAATTTCGGTTGGCACTCCCGTGGTTTTGTAATGCGCCTCATAGTCTAACCAATCGTTCGGATTACTTCGGTCATTACACCCACGATTGCCGCAAATGCTTAACGACGGCGCGGAGAACGCACCCCAAAGATGCAGGTTGTGGCTACGCAGAGGCGTCGTTTTGCACGGCGACCGCGTTGTCCACACCCCCTAAAAGTTATCCACAGCCGGTCTATTTTTTCGGCTTCTCAGCAAGCGCAATTGCGACCGCGGTGTTATATCTTTCTCACACAAATTCTTTGGGGAGGGAAAATTGAAAAAGGCGACTACTGCCGCCCTACTGTCAGCACTTCTATGGGGAATAACGGGGACTAGTTGCGCATCGACCGAGGCATCCGGCGAGGACGTTCAACCTGTCGGCGACAATGCGACAACCATGACTACTGACTCGGGCGTGACGTTACCTGCGGGTGTGCTTCCACCCAACAATCCGCCGGAGCCCGGTGATGCTCCACTTGGTCCCGATGGGCACTACAACTACGACGCACCCGAATTCGTCCTGACCAATCCGTGTGACGACCCTGAGATTATGGGGCGCCTCGACAGGCTGGGGTTCCAGGAGCAGTCTGAGGTTTCAGAGCGAATTAAAGGTGTCAAACAAATAGGTTGCGGGCTTCAAACCAGTCATATTTTGCCACTCGGGCTCTGGCACACATCGGTGGCCCATTCCCGGCTCGAGAACTATGACGCTCACCCCACCACGCACCACTCAGAAGGCCTCCATTGGGTGACTTTCAAACAAACCAACCCGATTGGTCTCTCGTACTGCATTGCATCCGTAGAGACCCCGAAAGGCGCACTGGGTTTTATAACGCACATCTCAGAGGAAGAATCCACTGATTTCGATGAAACCCTCTGCAATCCTGCCAATGAACTCATGACCAATTACCTGGGGGAAATGTCTTGATTTCTGCAAATATTTCGACGATTGATCACGCAATTAGCGGACTAACTGGAGCAATCATGCTTCCCGGCTCGTCTATGACGATGCAGCCAAACCTGGCCGGCTACTCACAGGTTCCGTCACTCCAGCTGGTGGCGACAGAGCACAGTCTGGCAATTTCCGGCAGTTCAGGAAGCTCTGCAGCCGTCGGCTTGTCTCTGGGCAAACAACTCACCTGGGCGCAAACGAATCTCGCTGACTTCCGTCGCGTGATTACTGAACACGAATCCACTATGAACCGGATTCTTCGAAGCATTAACCCGTTCAATGGTGACGGCGCTTCCCTTGCTGAAGTAGCGCGCACAAGTGGTGTATTTCAGCGTCGGCCGATGTTTGAAGCTGGAAGTCTCACTTTCGCGCCAGTCACTCTTTCTGCGGAACTTGGTCTCGATGCGAAGTCCCTACTATCCATGTTTTCCTCGACAAACGATGGTGCCGTAGCCGAGGCGATCGCCTACTGGAACAACTTCGCTGAAACTATGACCACGTTGGCCAGCAATCTAACCTTCATCTCATCCGGCTTGGTGTCGAGCAACAGCGGTGCTGTTTTCTCTGCTGCGGATACGACAATGAAAGGTCTGGCCGCACGCGCTACCAGCATCGCCACCGCATCTGAGGTCATGGCCGGGCACCTTGCCGTATTGCCATCTGTGAAGGCGATGGCCGTCAATGCACTATCAGCGATCGAAGCCGAATCCAAGGCACTCCAAAACCCTGGCGCGCAAAAGGCTTTTGAACAGGCCGAGGTAGCAGCCTTTCTCTCTGGTCCGTATACCGCACAGCTACAGACAGCTATTCCCCGAATTCCTAACCTGGTTTCTGCCGATGCGGGAAGTGGTGTGACTGCCGAGGTGTCCGTTGGAGCCACAGTCGCCGGGCGTTCTGGAACTAGCCAGTTCAGCCTTTCGCCTGCGGGGATGACTGGAAGCATGCAGGCCGCCAGCACACCAGTTGGTGCCACCTCAACTGTTCCGGATTCTCCAACACCACAATCCACAACCGCGAGCCCTTCCGCTCCTTCGCACGTGCAACCGAGCACTTCGACTTTGTCGAACCCCACAAATCCGTCTGCTACCCCTGTGCACCCAGCATCACCTAGCAGCCCAACGAGCTCCACAATCTCGCCAACATCCCCGACCAGCACATCAACCATGGCTCAACCGAGCACGGCGAATCCAGCCATGGTCACCCCTTCGGGAGCGAGCGCCCCACTTCAACGCACATCACCGCAAGGAGTCTCGCCTTACGGAGTTCACGGCAACCGGCCGGCTGGCTCCCTCGGCGCAGGTCGCACTGCGGGGCTCACACCAGCGGGCAATATCCCGGCACTGCCGTCTTCTGGAAACGCAAGCCCCCGTCCACCGGCCTCGGGACTTCCGACTTCGAGTCCCGGTCGTATGCCAGCGCCAACAGCGGGGCGCGGGATGGGAACCGGCTTGGGGCCCGGGGTTGCTGGTTCTGCCTTGCCAAACGCCTCGAATAGCCCTGCACAGCGCGGAAGTGGATTGATGAATTCCCTAATCAGCGCGCGCAACAGTACTGCTACCGGAGCTACGGGTACTGCTGGCGGAACCACGGGCGCCGCTGCTGGAAACCGTGGCGCAGGGGCTTTCGCGGCCACCACAGCGGGCAATCGTGGCGGACTGCTCCAAAAGGGCTCCGCACCGTCGGCACGCAAACTGACAAATGTAGCCACCATCAGGGATAACGATGCCGGCGCTTTCGAGCAGAACGAATACCAGAAGGAGCTTTTCGGGGATGCGCCAATTACTATCCCGGCGGTGATTGGTCACAACGTCCGATCGTAAAGCTCCGACCGTAAGCCTCCGAGCATAAAGTCAGCGCGCAAAAGCTGATCTTTACCCGCTCGGGCGCCACGGGGGATCAGGCTGGCAATCGACGACGTCATCACGATCTTCGCGCCCGGCTCCAACAGTGGCACGAACGCACGGCAGCCGCAGACCGCCCCGAGCAGGTTGATGTCGAGCGCGCGGTGCCACGTGTCCATGGTGACGTTCTCGATCGCCCCGCCGACCGCGATGCCCGCGTTGAGCACGAGCACGTCCACCGCGCCTATCGCCGCGGCCGCCGCCTCCCGGTCCGCGTCGGAGGTGACGTCCAGCTCGCGGTAGGTGCACGCATCGCCGAGCTTGACGACGTCCTCGTTCGCCGAGTCATGCAGATCGGTCGCGATGACCGAATCGCCGCGTGCGACGAAGCGCTTGGCCAGTTCGAGGCCGAAGCCGGAAGCGGCGCCGGTGATGAGCACGCGCCGCGGGCCGCGTGGTTCGGGGGAACGGCCGAAGGGGCCCTCGCCGGATGCGGCGGCGAGGCCGGTCCGGGCCGGCGAAATCGCTCCGCCCGTGCGGCGGTCAACCCCGTGTACGGATCTACGTGAGCATCGACAGCAGGAACACGGAGTCCTCGTCTGCGTCGACCCGGTGTGGGACCATGGTGGGCAGGTGTGCGACGGTCCCCGGCGTGAGGACCTCGGTGCGGTCGCCTACGGTGAAGCGCACCTGGCCCTCGATGCATTGCACCATAATCGGGTGTGCAGCGCGGTGATCGGGCAAGGCCTGGCCGGAGCGGAAACGCATGGCGATGATGTTTACCCCGTCGGCCGTCTGCAGACGTTTCACCGCCGGGCCGTCGCCGTCCTTGGCGGGCGGAGCGGCGGCGACGACGTCATGAAGGCTCAGAGCCTCCGGATCGGCGGTCAATTCAGCTTGCTGGTCGTCGTCGAGGAACTCAATCTCGGGCCCGCGTCGGACGGCGGGCGATGCTTCGCGCCCGCTTTCGGAAGCGTTGGAAACGGCACCCGTCGCATCGGCGGCGTCGGCGGAATCGGCGGTGTCGCGCAGACGGGCCACGATGCCTATCGAGGCGAGGGCGTCGTCGTTCTCGACGAAAACGCTGCGCATGCCGAGAACGCGCTTACGCGCCGCGGGGTGCTTGATCATGTTGCCTGCGATGCGGGCAACTCCGGAGATCCCTTCGTCTTCGATCATCTGGGAGGGCTTGAGCAGGCCCATCTCCGCAATGCGGACGTGCTCGACCTCGAATCCGTGTTCTTCGAGGAGGTTTCGCCACTCCGCGACGGTAAGTGGTCGGGCGTTGACCCGGATGGCCTTGGACATCGCGATGCGAATCTCATCTTTCGTCGCCGCATCCAGGTCGTCGGGGGTCAACGCCAGTTCGTGGATCGCGTAGCGGCCGCCGGGAACGAGAATCCGACGAACCTCGTCGAGAATCGCCGCCTTGCCCTTGTCGCCTTGCATGGTGAGCATCGCCTCGCCCACGACGGCGTCCGCCGAGTCATCGCCGAGCCCCGTCGCTTGGGCCTTGCCTTCGGTGACCCGGCCCCTGTGGCCAACGACCTTGCCGGTCGTCTTGGCGGCGTCGGGGTCCTCGTCGATGCCGACGTAATCCCCCGGTGCGCGATTCAAGATTTCCGTCGCCGTAATCCCCAGTCCCGGTGCGAGTTCGACGACGCGGGCGTCGGTGAGGCGAGCCCGGTCGAGAATCCACTCCGTCATCTTCCGGCCACCGGGTCGAAGGACCTTTTTGCCCAGTCGGGCCAGTAGCCAGTGGCCCTGGAGTTGTTCGAAATCTCTGTCGCGTGCATTCATGGTGCGTCTCACTCGTCGTGTGGCCGGGCCGACGGTGTCGGCGGCTGCGCCGGCCCGTTAACCCGCATGTAAAATACTGCTTTAGCAATTAACTTAGCCTTACCTGGCATATTTGTCGAGGGGTTGGCCCGAAACGCCGAACCGGGCCGTTGCAACGTAGATGTCCGACGACCCGGTCGATCCGAAAAAGGCGAGGTACCTGTCCTTCGGCGTCTGGTCTATACCGTCATCCGGTGTCGTTTGGTGGGCTCAGTCGATGCTGCGGTCCATGGTCCAAGCCAGCACCTCGGCATCGTTGATGGCGGTCATGGGCAGCGAGTCGACCTCGTCCGAATCCGCTGAATTCGATCCGTCGGCCGTGATGCGGGCAACGTCGCCGTCGTAAAGCGTCTCGTCGCCGAAGGATGCCGAGCCGCAGGCGACGAAGAAGTGGGTGAACCGCGACAACGGCACGTCGATGGTGCGGCCTGCGGGAACCCGGCCGATGCGCAACGTCGCGCCGGTGGTGCCGATGGTCAGCGGCGCGAGGCCCGGTGTGCCCGACGCGACCGGGACCAGCGTGCCGTCGGTGAGAGCATCGTTGAGGTCGACCTCGTCGTGGGAGGGAGCGGCACCGAGATCGTCGGGCGGCAACCAGGCCTGGACGACCCGCAACTTCTTGCCGTCGAGGTAACCGGAGGCATTGAGCTCGGAGTGGCGGATCCCGCGCCCGGCGCTGATTCGCTGCGCCATGCCGGGGTCCCTATGTGGATTGTCAATAGTCAGGCGGGACTTTCACGTACATCGCATGGGGGTGTTGTAGCCATGACTGATCGCCGGTCCGCATCGTGCGGGCCGGCGGTGATCAGCGCAGCGGCCTACGCAGCCGCGGCGATGGTTCTAGCAGGGATTTCTCGGAAGAACTCACGCCGAGTCAACAGGGCATAGATGACGTTGCAGCGGCTCCGGGCAAGCCACATCACCGCGGCATTGTGCTTCTGTCCTTCAGTCCGTTTACGCAGGTAGTAGTCGCGCGATGCAGGATGGCAGTTCGACGCGATCCACGCCGATCGAAACATCGCGTTTTTCAACTGTTTATTGCCGGCCCTGGTGGGAAACTCTCCGCGGACCGACGTACCCGACTGCCGGGTGATCGGCGCGATGCCAGCGTAAGCGGCCAAGTGCGCGGCATCGGCGAAGTCGGAGCAATCGCCGATGGACAACAAGATGTTAGAGGCAGTCGTGATGCCTACGCCGGGCATCGACATCAAGACCTGGGCAAGAGGGAACGATTCGAGCATCTCCTCGACTTGTCCGGCGATCGTGTCGCGCTGTGCTTGAAGCGCTTTGATGTTCGCCGCCAGCTGGGAAATGACCAATTCCGCCGCCGCAGTGCCGGGTACCGTGACAGTTTGCTCGGCAAGGGCAGCGAAAACTGCGTCAACCAGGGCAGCAGGGGCCTTCTTGGAGCGGTTGCGCATCCACTTCAGGACCCGGCCCCGACCTGCGGCGGCCAGTTTTGTCGGACCGCCGTAGTTGATGAGCAAGTCCAGCACCAACGTGCGCGAGAGAATCTCGGCTGCAAAGACGCGCTCGAGTGCGGGGTGAATCTGTGTGAGCACGCTGCGAAGGCGGTTTTTCGTTCGGGTGGCGTCTTTGGCGATGTCGTCGTGGAATCCGGCGAGCATCTTCAGCGCTGCTAGTATCTCGTCGTCGCGGTCGACTGCCCGCAGTGTGTGCAGCATGGTGCGGGCGGTGTCGGCGATGATGAATGCATCCCGGCGGTCGGTTTTTGATCGTCCAGGGTAGAGATCGGCTGCTTTTCGCATGGCTAGGTCGGGGAGAGCCGCAGTCGCGGGCCACGGCGATGGGCAGGGCGCCGATCGTGTTGGGTTGATCGACGACCATGAGAACGCTGCCGTGGGCCTGCATGGACGCGAAGATTTCACGCCGTGCGGCTTCGTCTTGGGGCAGTGGTTTGTCGTAAATTCTCTCGCCGGTGTTGGTCAGCGCGCAGGCATGGTGGTCGGTTTTGCCGACGTCGAGGCCGATGATGATGTCGGGTGTTGCGGACGGTTCCATGGTGGTGCCCTTCTGTTGCGGCTGGTCACAGGTGTCTTGGACATCCGTTGCAGGCACCCACGTTACGACGAGACCTCTGTTTGGTCCGTGTCCCTATTAGCTGTCAGCGGTTGTCCCCGGTGCCCGGTGGCAACACCCCCGGATTATGGAAATGTTCACGCAGATAAGCCATACCGGGCCCGGTGACCGCGCCCCGTGAGGGGGCACCATCACGGTAACGGATCGAACGGCGTCCGTGAATTCGTACCTCAACAACGCCTTCAACTTAGGCACTTTTTCACCGGCTCCTTGGGCGGGGTTGGCTTACTTTTCTTGAAGTTTTAGGCCTACATCGGCACTCTTCAGAAGTTGTAACTAAACCGAACGTTCGTTACAGTTATTGGAATGACAAGTACCGACCACGCCGCTTCCACAAGGGCTAATCCGCCCACTTCAGTCACCCACAGGTGGATCTTCCTCGCTATCATCAGCGCCGGCCTACTACTCATCGGCATAGATAACTCGGTGCTCTACACTGCTCTGCCGGTTCTGCGCGAGCAGCTCCACACAACCGAATTGGAGGGCCTGTGGATCATCAACGCCTACCCACTGGTGATCTCCGCACTCCTCCTCGGCACAGGCACCCTGGGCGACCGCATCGGTCACCGCAAGATGTTTCTTGTGGGCCTGACAATTTTTGGCTTCTCTTCCCTGGCCGCGGCCTTTGCGCCGCACGCCTGGGCGCTGGTCATCGCCCGCGGCTGTCTAGGACTGGGCGCCGCGACCATGATGCCGGCGACCCTCGCACTGCTACGTGAGACCTTCCGCCACCCTCGTGAACTTGCCACAGCTATTGGCATTTGGTCTGCCACGGCAACACTGGGTGCCGCCGCTGGCCCCGTCGTTGGCGGTTTCCTATTGGAGCACTTCTGGTGGGGCTCAATCTTCCTTATCAACATCCCTGTCGTAGTTTTCGCAATCATTGGCACGCTGATTTTTGCTCCGCCGAATCAGCCCAACCCAGCCAAGCGCTGGGATTTCCTCACCAGCCTCTACGCGATGCTGGCCATGTTGGGCCTGGTTTCGCTCATTAAGGAACTCGCTGGTCATCGCTCCTCCACCGTCATCGTCGCAGCTATCGCCTGCGGGCTAGTGGGCGCGGTACTGTTTCAGCGTCGTCAGGCACGTCTCACTGAACCCCTCATCGACTTCTCCGTCTTCCGTTCGCGGATGTTTTCCGGTGGCGTGCTGGCAGCCGCGCTTGCCATGTTTGTCCTGGCAGGCGCCGAATTGATGACGACGCAGCGCTTCCAGATTTCCGTCGGATACACACCACTCGACGCGGGCTTGCTAGTTGCCACCGCGGCACTGGCGTCCTTGCCAGTTGGTGTCATCGGCGGCATGGTGCTGCATCGAGTGGGTTTCCGCACACTCATCACCGGCGGATTCCTCCTCAACGCCATCGGCCTGGCAGGCATGTACTACGGTGTTTCCTCGGGCAATTTCCCGCTCATGATCGCAGGATTGATACTGCTCGGCGCGGGCGCAGGTTCTGTGATGTCGGTGTCGTCGACCGCGATTATCGGCTCAGCCCCGAGGTCAAAGGCCGGTATGGCGGCGGCGATGGAATCCGTGTCCTACGAATTTGGCACACTGATCACCGTCGCAATCACAGGCAGCCTCCTACCCATGTTCTACGCCTTGTTCACGCCTGTCGACGCCAGCATCTCACTCACCGATGCACTTCACACGCCAGCGCTTAACGACGGCGCCCGCGCCGGCCTCGACAGTTCCTACCTGGCCATTTTGATTATCCTGGCTGTCGTTGCTGTCATTGCAGCGATTGCGACTGCGGTGGCATTCCGCGGCAACCCGAAGGAGACTGAATATGCGCACGAGTAAGCGCACTGCCATTCTCGACACAATCGTTGAGATTATCGAGACAAACGGCTTTTCCGAGGTCACCTACGAAAATGTCGCAACTCAATGCGGAATGAGTAAATCAGGGTTGATTTACCACTTCCCCTCCCGCGAAGACATGATTCGCAGCGTCCATGAGCACATGGCGCAGCTATGGGAGGAAGAACTGATTGAAGCCGCGGGCGGGCCCGCAGAGGAGGTCTCCCCCGCCAACCGCCTACGCGCAAACCTCCAGGTCTCGCTGGATACAGCAACGAGGGCCGAGCTACTCATGTCCATCGACTCTGCCGCCGAACCGGAGCTGCGCGAGATCTGGACGCGCCTTTTGCGCCGGTGGAATCCGCCGGTAGAACAGATTGCCACCGATGAGGAAGCCTGCATGGCCTACGTTGTCCAAATGATTTCCGATGGACTCTGGGCCAACGACTATCTCAACGGCAATCAGCTCACGAAAGCACAGCGTAAGGCAATCGCCGAGGCCGCGGCAAAGCTGATTCCAGAGTCGATGGAGTAGCCAGCTCTAAACGCCCTTGCGCTGAACGTCCTTGAGCTCGGAGTCAGTAGCCAGGCCGTAGTTAGCACCCTCATAGACGGCCTTTGCTCGACTCGTTCCGCCGAGCACATACTCACTAAAGGACAGCACCAGCGAGCCAAGCACATTCTTGGACGGATCATCCAGGTAGGTGCCGTGGTAGGAACCGGTGACTACCGCTTCCCAGGCGGGCCCTTCAGCATCGCGGTAACCACGTCGATCCGCATCAAAAGGAACGATGTCCTCGTGCTCCGCAATGGCCACCAGGCTTGGAATCTCCGGCGGTGTGGAGATTAGTCCAGCGTCGGAAGGCCCTGGGTTGATGGCGACCAGACCGCGGGTGACCATGTCAATCCCCGCAGCCTGGAAGGCCTTATCCATCCTGTTGTTCAGGAAGATTGCGGAGCCACCACCTGCGGAATGCCCGACCAGCATCGTGCGGGAGAAATCGATCTTGCCTGCAAGTGGTGTGGACTCGTCCTCATTGGCCGCTGCGGCAACTGAAGCTGCCAGCACCATCTGTGGCGCGAACCAGTTGGTGAAGTTGTAGCCAAGAGCCACGACGTATCCGTGGCTTGCATAGAGTCGCGCTTGCGCGTCGTACATACCCGGCTCAGTACCAATGCCAGGGCTGAGAACCATCAGTGGCGCAGACTCCATGGAGTCAATATCCGCCGGGTAGATAAGCTGTGCGCCAACTGGGGAGGCGTTGGCCGATTCAGGCAATACGTCATAGCAGCCGGTGGTGCCGTGGAGACCGTGGAGGTCCCGCAGTACGCGGTTATAGATGGTGTAGACGACACCATCACATGGCATTGCTTCGCGGGTTGCGGCAACTGGATGGGAGCCCATCGCTCCGAACTCCTTGCGCAGCTGCCCCGCCTCTGGGGCGAACGGCTCGGTGATATGGCCACTTTCGCCACCGGAAATGACACGGTTCACGCCACCCATGACATCCACCAGACCACCGCCAATTTTGTCCACGGTTTCCGAGTTCTGGTAGTCAATAGTGCTTTCGCGTGCAGTGATATCCGGCAGCTGACCAATGCGCGGTGCCGCCTGCGCTGGCACCTGTCCGCCGAGAACTACACCAGCTGCGAGCGAGAGAGCAGCCACCTTCGAGAACGTACGCCCCTGCCCTCGGCGGGATGCCGACACGGTCTTTCCGGCGGCACTTAGTGAACCAATCATCGTTTTTCCTTAACTCTTGCCAAAAGCCTTGGAATACGAATCTACCTAATGCGTAAAGACGTACGTAAAGACAGAATCACCCTCCCCCATACTTCACCCCTCAAACAATCATTCAGGGCGCTACAAATGTTCACTCTCGCCCACAATTAGCACTATTACCCCCATTTCCTACCCCCTTTCTAAGAGTGCGCAAACTCAGAAAAACCCACCTCACCACCGTTACCCACATATTTTTATTACCTTTTTCCACAAACGCCTCCGCTGCCTCCCCGCCAGCGCATACCTTATTGACACCAAGGAGAAAGCGGTCACGCCCACGCTCACTGTTAACCGACAACCGAGTGTGCATGGCCCTTAATAAAACCCCCGAACAGAAAAGAACTCCCACAATGAGAATCGGCATCCCTTTAGAACCCGATCCCCAGCAAACAATTGTGGCTGCGACCCCGGAGACCGTCGGCAAACTCGTCAAGCTTGGCTACGAGGTCGCCGTGCAGGCTGACGCCGGCCTGGCTGCTAAGTTCACCGACGCGGACTACGAATCCGCCGGCGCCACCATTGTCGACGAGTCTGTCTGGCACAGCGATATCGTCGTAACGCTCGACACTCCGCCGGAACAGTTCCGTGCACTGCTTAACGACGGTGCCATGCTGATTAGCCGACTTGCGCCAGGGCGTAACGAAGAGCTGGTCGAAGAGCTCGCGCACCGCAACATCACTGCCCTTGCTATGGATGCGGTTCCCCGTATTTCCAGGGCACAGTCGATGGACGTGCTGTCGTCGATGGCCAACATCGGTGGTTACCGCGCAGTAGTCGAAGCGGCTGCTGCGTATGGTCGCCTTTTCACTGGTCAGGTGACTGCCGCAGGCAAGATGCCGCCAGCTACCGTTTACGTCATCGGCGCTGGTGTCGGCGGACTTGCCGCAATCGGTACCGCCAACTCTATGGGCGCGATTGTCAAGGCAACAGACCTGCGCCCTGAAGCCGGTGAACAGGTCGAATCGATGGGTGCAGAGTTCATCCCGATTCCGGCCGCCACTGAGAAGTCCGAAGATGGCTACGCCAAGGAAATGACCAATGATCAGGCTGCCGCTGCCGCGAAGCTCTACTCCGAGCAGTCCGCGCAAGCTGACATTGTCATCACCACCGCGAATATCCCGGGCCGCCGCTCTCCGCTGCTGCTGACTGCTGCCGATGTTGCAGCTATGAAGCCGGGCAGCGTCATCGTCGACATGGCTGCCGCCGGTGGCGGTAACTGCGAGGTGACCGTTCCAGGTAAGACCATTGTCACTGACAACGGGGTGACCATCATCGGTTACACCGACCTTGCAGGACGTCTGCCCGCACAGGCATCGTCGCTGTACGGCCAGAACATTTTCAACCTGTTCAAGCTGATTACGCCAGAAAAGGATGGCTCTCCAGTTCTCAATCTCGAGGACGAGATTATCCGTGGCATCACGGTGACAAAGGCTCGCCCACAGAATGGCGCCGGCGCTACCGGAGCTGAGATTCTCTGGCCACCACCGCCAATCAAGGTCGCTGTCACCCCTGCTGCCCCGCTGCAGGAACAGCAGGCTCAGCAGGCTGCATTAGAAGAGAATGCGCCGGAGAAGGTTTCCTTCATGGGATCGGGCCTGGGCTCGAAGATTGCTCTGGGTCTGACGGCACTGCTGGCAATTGTGGTTATGCTCAGCGCGCCGCACAGCGTGAGCGCCAACTTCATGGTTCTCACCTTGGCTATCGTGCTTGGCTTCTACGTGATCTCCGCGGTCACGCCGCGCCTGCACACACCTCTGATGTCTGAGACCAACGCGATTTCCGGCATTGTTCTGGTGGGTGCGATTCTCCAGGTGGGAAGCTCCAACCTGCTGGTTTCCGGTCTCGCGTTCGCGGCCATCGTGGTCAGCTCCATCAATATCTTCGGCGGTTTCGCCGTCACCGACCGCATGCTTGGCATGTTCGTGAAAGAGGAGGCATAAAGTCTAATGGCTAGCATTGATACTGCTTCGCTTCTGGACTGGACCTACCGCCTGTCCAACGTCGGCTACATTGTCGCCGCTGTCCTGTTCCTCGCTGCCCTCTCGGGCCTGTCCAAGCCGGAGACCGCTCGCCGCGGAAACGCCTTCGGTATTGCCGGCATGGCCGTCGCCGTTGTCATTGCCATCTTTCAGGCACTCGTCACCGCTGACACCAAGCCGGATACTCACTTCTCCCCGCTGATTACCCTGATTCTCATCGCTGTCGCTATCGGCATCGGTGGTGTCATCGGTATCACCCGCGCACGCAGCGTTGCCATGACTGGCATGCCGCAGCTGATTGCACTGTTCAATGGTCTGGTCGGACTCGGCGCTATCTTCATCGGCTTCAACTCCTACATCTTCGCCGAAGATGTCGCCCCCGATGCCCTGAAGTTCCACTTCGGCGAGGTCTACATTGGCGTCTTCATCGGCGCTGTGACCTTCACTGGTTCCATCGTCGCTGGCCTGAAGCTGTCTGAGAAGATCAAGGGCTCGCCGCTGCTGCTGCCAGGCCGCAATGCTCTGAACATTGCCATTCTGGTGGTCACTCTGGTTCTCCTGGCTGTCTTCATCGCAACCGGCACCGAGGGCGGCACCATCGCATGGGCATGCATGGTTGCTGTGACTGCTTTGGGCCTGTTTTTGGGCTGGCACTTGGTCATCGCCATCGGTGGCGGCGACATGCCGGTTGTCGTGTCCATCATGAACTCGTATTCCGGTTGGGCCGCTGCTTTCACCGGTCTCATGCTTGGCAACCCGCTGCTCATCATCACCGGTGCGCTGGTTGGTTCCTCCGGCGCCTACCTGTCGTACATCATGTGTGAGGCCATGAACCGCTCCTTTGCCAACGTTATTCTGGGTGGCTTTGGCTCCGAAGCTACGTCGGCAAGCGCTGTGGAAGGCTCCCACACTGAGGTCAACCACGAGGACACTGCAGAAATCCTGCGCAACGCGGACAAGATCCTCATCGCTCCGGGCTACGGTATGGCTGTGGCACAGGCTCAGTACGCCGTCGCCAATCTGGTACGCAATTTGCGTGCCGACGGTAAGGAAGTGGTCTTCGGTATCCACCCAGTCGCTGGCCGCCTGCCGGGTCACATGAACGTGCTGCTGGCTGAGGCCAAGGTTCCCTACGACATCGTGCTGGAGCTGGACGAGGTCAACGATGATTTCGCTGATGTGGATGTCACCCTGGTCATCGGTGCAAATGACACCGTCAACCCGATGGCAGAGCAGCCGGGCTCCCCGATTGCGGGTATGCCGGTGCTGAAGGTGTGGGAATCTGAGCGCGTGATTGTTCTCAAGCGGTCGATGGGTTCGGGCTACTCGGGCGTGCAGAACCCGCTGTTCTTCAACGAAAACACCGACATGCTTATCGGCGATGCGAAGGCCAGCATCGACTCCCTGAATCGCATCCTGGCGGATTCGAAGGTCAACGCTTAAACCCGAAAGTAAGCAACGCCGTACAAACCGGAGTCTAGGCGATTAATTCCTAGGCTTCGCCACGGGCTGCATCACGAACCATGGTGATGTGCTCAATGCCGGCTTCCATGAAGGTCTCCCCGACCTCATGGAAGCCGGCTTTTGCGTACACAGCCTTCGCCTGCGTCTGGGCATGCAGAATTAGCCCCGTATCCGGGTGGTCAGCGATGACCTGCTGCAGCAGTTTCGAGGACAACCCCCTACCCCGGCTCGCAGCATCGACGACAACTCGGCCGATGGTGCGCGGGTAGCTCGAAGAGTACTCATCGAGCGTGTCAATTACACGCAAGTACGCAATAATCTTGCGGGAGTCATTGTCGTCGCGGATGAAATAGTGCTCTGCGGTATCTTCCAGGTCGCGCCAATCCATTTCCGGCTCCTCACAGGACTGCTCAAGATAGAACACGTCGGTACGCAGCGCCGAGATGGCATACGCATCGGTCGCGCTGAGGTCGGAAAAAGAAGCTCGCTCAATCATGGTGCCTGATTTTACTGCGGAGTGCTGTGCGACTCTGACAGCTGGCAGACGTTTTGGCGCACCATAGCGCAGGATGACGCCGCAGACCTATGCCGCCCGCACCCGGCGGAATTTTACCTTCCCGCCGGGCACCAATTGCCCGACTCTCGACAATGACGGCTCCGTCAGCACACCAATGACCGGATATCCCCCCGTCGCCGGATGATCAGGACCGAAAATAATCGGCTGCCCCGATGCGGGCACTTGTATCGCACCGGGAACCATTCCCTCGCTTGGCAACTCATGGGTGACCTGGCGCTCAAGAGTAGTCCCACTCAGCCGAAGTCCGACGCGGTTGGCCTCTTGCGTCACGGTCCATGTCTCGTGAAAGAAATCATTGACGCTTTCCGACGTAAACCAGTCCGCCCGAGGGCCAGGAACAACATCTAGGCGCGCAGCCTCGCTCGACCAATGAGGCGCGGGATAAATTGCGATTGACGACCCCGTCGAATACTCCGGGTCGCCGACCTGCAAAACCTGACCAGCCTGCAAAGGCGCTGGGCCGAGCTTGCCGAGCGTATCGTATGACCGCGACCCCAGCACTTCCGCGACATCGATGCCCCCTCGAATCGCGACGTATCCACGAAGACCTGCATCGAAGGTACCAAGCCGCACAATTGCCTTCGCCCCGACCACAATTCGGCTATTCATCGAGGTCTTGATGACCTTGCCATCCTGCTCGACAGTCACCTCACCGTGGGCTCCTGCAAAGGAGATGATTGCTCCCTCCGCTACTTGGAACTCCAACCCGCCGACGACGCACTCAAGCACCGCCAGGCTTTCTTCGTTGACAACCATCCGGTTAGCAGCTGCCGCGGAATCGCGGTCGAACGCACCGGAAGTACTCACGCCCAGGCTGCCTTGCCCTGCACGGCCCCAATCCTGAATCGTCGTCAAAATCCCGGGTCGAATAATCTCGATAGAATTCTTCATCTCTTCCGCACCCTTTTTCTACGCCGCACTCGCCGTAGAAGTCGCCTCAAATTGAACCTCAACCCCGGGCTCAAGCAGCGCCGGATTGGGCCGATTTAAGTCCCACATCTCCACATCTGTATGCCCCAAGAGTTGCCAACCACCGGGCGAATCGATGGGATACACACCTGCGAATTGGCCTGCAAGTCCGACAGAGCCCTTGGGAACTCGGGTGCGCGGCGTCGCAAGGCGGGGAATATCAAGCGGCTCTGGCCACCCCTGACCGCTCCCCCGCACCATGTAATAAAAGCCCGGCGCAAATCCACCGAACGCGGCCGTCCAAGGGCGCTCGCAGTGCCAATCAATTAACGCTTGGGGGCTCATCCCAAGGCTTTGTGCCAAAGACTCAAGGTCCGCGCCGTCATAGTGAACGGGAATCGTCACTGTCTTTCGCTTGTCGACGGTCTGCTTCTGCGTATTGTTGCCCCGCAGCGCGGTTTCGACTGCGCCAAGGTAACGACGAGCCGGTCCGCGAAAGCGAAGCAGGAGCGTTTGGGCTGCAGGTACCCTGTCAACGAGTCCCTCGATCTCGGCCGCAGCAGAGTGTGCACGAAGTACCTTCGCCAACGGATTGGCCGATGATGAATAGTCGATAAGCAGCGCATTTGTTCCCATAGGGCGAATCTCGGCCATGGCGGTGCTGATCCTTTCTTTCTTGCGGGGTTGAAAAACTGCGGTTAATAAGACCGGTGTGCGAGTCCGCGCTATACGTGGGCAGCGACGGTGACTCCGGCGTCGACGAGCCCTTGGCGAATCATACGGGAGAGTTCGACCGCGCCAGGGGTGTCTCCGTGCAAACAAATAGAGTCAGCCTGCACGGTCAACGGTGAACCGTCGTAAGCGGCGATTGGTTCCCCACTAGCCATTGCAATGACGCGTTTGACGACGGCATCGGGGTCTACAATGACCGAGCCCTCGAGTGCTCGGGACACCAGAGTTCCATCGGAGTTGTATGCGCGGTCTGCAAAAGCTTCCCGAATCACAGGGAGGTCCGCGTCGAGGCTGAGCCGTTCGATGACCGACCCCGGCTGCGCCATAATGGCAAGCCCATCTCCGCAGGTGGAGCGAGCGAGCAGGAGCGCCTCCACCACTGCAGCGGCCTGATTTTCATCCACTGCGATGCGGTTGTAGAGGGCGCCGTGGGGCTTGACGTAGGAAACTTCGGTACCCGCCGCCCGTGCACATGCCGAAAGGGCACCAATCTGGTAAACGGTTTCGGCTCGCAATTCTCGATGTGAGTAATCCATGCGTCGTCGTCCGAACCCGGCGAGATCACGGTAGGCGACGTGCGCGCCGATGCGAATTCCGCGTGCGGCAGCTGCCTCACAGGTCTCCATCATGACGCGAGCGTCACCCGCGTGATACCCGCAGGCAATATTCGCACTGGTCACAATGTCCAGCAGAGCGATATCATCCCCCATCTTCCATGAGCCGAAAGCTTCCCCAAGATCAGAGTTGAGATCGATAGTGGCGCCCATAAACGTCGCCGCTCCTTCCAGGTAGTAATGCTGGTCTTTGTACCGTTGTTATGTTGGTTCTCATCTGCACTGTGCGAGAAACCGGGTGATTAGCCGAGCATTTCAAACACACCGCCGAACGAACGCCACGCCAAGAACCAGGCGACTGCGACACCCAAGATTCCGATAGCCGCCAACCACTTCGGGTACTTGTAGCCATTCATGAGGTCCGCACGGAACAGCGCGATGTAAATCAGCACAGTAACGCCAATTGGTAGAACCAAACCGTTGAAGGCTCCGGCGAAAACCAACAGCGTCGCTGGAGCCGTACCGATGACACCGAACAGCAGCGTGGAAATTGCAATTAGGACAATGGTGATCGTGTTTTGAGTCTTGGCACCAGCACCCGAGGAACGAGTCAGAAACGTTGCCGAGGTGTAGCTGGCACCCACAATCGACGAGATTCCCGCAGCCCACAGGACAACGCCAAAGAATCGCATACCCCAATCGCCTGCCGCAGCTTGGAATGCCTCTGCAGCGGGGTTTCCATCCGTATTGAGGACCACGCCACCCGCGACCACTCCCAAGACAGCTAGGAAAAGTAGGAAACGCATGATAGCCGTGACAATGATGCTCGTAACAGATGAGCGAGTGGTCTGCGCGAGGTGCTCCACACCGCCGGCGCCAGCGTCAAGCATGCGGTGAGCGCCAGCGTAAGTAATGTAACCGCCAACAGTGCCGCCGACCAGCGTGATGATTGCCAGCAAGTCAATCGCGTCGGGCATGACCGTGTTCTTCAGTGCTTCTCCTACTGGTGGGTTAGAACTGAACGCCACAATTGCAGTGACCAGAATCATCACTACACCAAGCACGACGAGTGCCTTGTCCAGCGCCATACCCGCCCGTCGGGAGAGAAAGAAACCAATGGCGAGGATTGCGGTAACAATGCCGCCAATTTTTGCGTCTACCCCCAACATCGCGTTCGCGCCAAGTCCAGCACCGCCGACGTTGCCAATATTGAAGACCACACCACCGATGACAATGAGAATTGACATAAGCCAGCCCAACCCCGGAATCACGGCGTTGCCGAGCTCCTGCGCGCGGCGTCCAGAGACAGCGATTACTCGCCACACGTTGAGCTGAATCGCAATATCAAGTAGCACCGAGATCAAAATGGCAAACGCGAAAGCCGCGCCAAGCTTGGCCGTAAAGGTTGCGGTCTGGGTGAGGAAGCCCGGCCCGATAGCACTGGTCGCCATCAGGAATACAGCGCCGAGGAGTGCCGTTCGACGCGCCTTGTGGGCAGATATTGAAGCGTCCATAGCGTAAGGCCTTTCCCTACAAATCTGACGATTCCCACGTTGAAGGATTCCTGCGTTGAAGATCGTCTGCACCGAGATTGTTGAACAATGTCTCGTATGTTAATTGGTGATGGCCGCCACACAAAAGTGCTTTAGTAGTCTGTATTACATGACTACCCCCGGAAACATCCTCAACGATCAGACCCACACGTCCTCTGGGGAAAAACAACATGACGTTTCAGTAGCGGATGTCACCGCAACTGTCCTGCGCCGAGAGATTCTCGCCGGAAAGCACTACAGCGGCGAGCAGCTCCGTGAAACCCAACTTGCTGCGCGACTACAGGTCAGTCGCAACACCATTCGACAGGCGTACCGGAAGCTGGAATCTGAGGGGCTACTTACTCACATCCCTCATCACGGCGTTTTTATCGCCTCCTTCGATAAAGAACGCATCCGCGAACTGTATGCTTTTCGCCATGTCGCCGAATGCGGAACACTGCGGTCGCTAAGCACGAGTCAGGCAAAGCTCCTCGGCGAAGAGATTCTTTCTATTTGTGGTTCGCAGTCATCATTGAACCTTCCCGAACGGAATAATGCCTTTCACCTCGCCATCGTCAGGGCTTCCGGGTCTCCCGACCTGTTAGCAACCGCCGAATCCATTCAGGCCCAACTCCGTCTTTGCTTCCTCTCCTACCCCCAAAGCATCGAACTCCATGCCCGATACGCCGATCGCCACATCAGTATCGCCAAGGGTCTCATCGAAGACACCCCGCACCACGCCGCCGACCTCCTCAGCGCCTACCTCAACGAGTCCTTCGACGCCGTCACCGCTTCCCTCCCACTTGCCACCGGTTCATAATTAGCAGCTAGGACTACAGTGATGGACATGGCAGCAAATTCAGGCAACGCATACGCAATGACTATTACGGAGTTCGGCCCCGCTGACATTTTCACCAGGACATCTATCGAGCCTGCAGAGCCCGGCCCCGGCGAAATCCTGGTCAAGACCACAGCCATCGGCGCGAATCCGCTGGACTACAAGATGCGCGATGGCTCTTCCGGTCTGTGCGCAAAGTTCGCCCCTCCCGCAGTGCTCGGACGCGAAGCTGCTGGCGAAGTCGTTGCCGTCGGCGAAGGTGTGGACAGCTTCGCCCCCGGCGACCGTGTCTTCGGTATGCGCAGCTTCGACGACTTCCGCGGCACCTACGCAACGCACAACGTCTTCCCCGCCGACGGTGTGGTCCGAACGCCCGATTCGCTTGACGACGTTACCGCTGCGGGCCTTGCCCTAGTGGGAATCACGGCGACCGTGGCTGTCGAGCAGCTTGCAAAGGTAAAAAGCGGGGACACCGTACTCATCCATGGTGCCGGTGGCGGTGTTGGCCAGCTGATGACGCAGCTGGCGGTCGCCCGTGGCGCAACTGTGTTGGCCAGTGCGTCGTCACGCCATCATGAAAAACTAGTGGGCTTTGGTGCACAGCACATTGATTACACAGCGGAAGATGTATTCGAGGCTGTGCGCCGGCGGTTCCCCAAGGGCGTGGACGTTGTCCTTGACGGCGTGTATTTCGACACTTTCCTGCCCTCACTGGATGTGTTGGCATCGGATGGCCGGATTGTGGCGCTGCCTTCGCTGGCCGACCTGACACCGGCGAGGGAACGTGGCATTGAAGCACACATTCCGGCTATTTCGAATGACACGACTATTTATGCCGACCTGGCCGACCGCGTAGTTGCCGGTGAGATTTCACTTCCTATCGGCCTGACTAAGAATCTCACCGAGGTCGCGGAGGTCCACCGAGTATTGGAAGACGGACACGCTGACGGCAAGATTGTGATGACCGTCGACTAATTCAAGTGCGTTACTACAGCTCGCGACGAGCGTTCTGATATGTCTTCGTCAGCGAGCACCAGAGCTCGTCGGCATCAGAGATGGCTTCCACTAGCTCCCGGTTGGTCATAGTTTCGCGCTGCTCGCGCAGTCGGTTGTTTAGCTTTCGAGCACGAGATAGCTCACCGCGTAGTTCGATGAGCTCCGGCGTAGCCTCTCCGGAGGCAAATACATCTTTGTAGATGGTGCCGACACCCATTGTGGTGTTCACGTTGTCCCAGGCAGAGAGGATTGCGGTGAGCTGGTACTCGGTGTCCATGGCAATCTGTTGCAGCTCAGCGTGATTACGCTCGGCGAGCTCGTGCGCCTCAGCGCTGCGGCGCACACCGACCCACGCCTGGTATGCGATGAGAATCGCAAGCACCAAGCCCGCAACTGGCAATGCATATTGCAGAATCCACAGCGTGACACCGAAGAGCTGAACAATCAGGCCGAAGAAGAAAAATACGACAATGACCGTCGCGCACCCGTTGTCGGAGCCTGAGCGTTTACTCATCGCGGCGTCACCTCCGCCGCAGCATTCAAAATCGCATCGGCCCCCAGGTGGCTGGCGTAGCCAAGTCCGATGGCTGCTGCCAAAAGGAGTATTGCCAGCAACGTATAGACGATTGCCTCTTCGACGGTGCTAGTGACCTCAATGCGCTGCTCTTCGTAGTCCAGCAGTGCCCGCATGTCTTTGGTCGAGGCATTCAAGCGGCGTTCGAGATTAGCCATGTGTTCCTGCTGCTCAGCAGGCGAGATAGCGATGGCATTGAGTGGCACATCAACGCTCTCGACACTGGCATATGCCTGTCGACGAGCACTCTTCACGCTGTCGAACGAAACTGACGGTGCGGGTGGCACTTTAGTTGGCCCAGTGAGATTCCGCGACACCTTATAGTAAGAGCGCGCTGCGGCCCTCGTCAGTTCGTTGTTGGAGTCGCCTTGATTGCCCATAGTGCCGAGTCTGCCACATGAATTTTCTTTGGCTCGGTATCGTCCACCTCATCGAGGATGGCAAAGACATGCATGCCTGCATATGGTGCGGCTTCGGCTCGGAGCACGGTCCCCGGTCCTACCCCTGATGTCGCCAAATAGCGCAGTAGTTCAGGGTCGGAGTCGTTAATGCGATCGACTACCACCATCGCGCCGGCTTCGATATCCGTCAGGTCGGTGCGCACTGCGCTGGCGATGGTACCGCTTGCGCTGGGAATTGGATCGCCATGCGGATCGCGCTCAGGGAATCCCAGCATTGCATCAATGCGACTAATGAAATCATCCGAGACCGCATGTTCAAGCTTTTCGGCTTCCTCGTGAACCTCATCCCAGGTGTATCCCAGAGTCGAGACCAAGAAGCTTTCAATCAGCCGGTGGCGACGCACCATGATTAGCGCAATGTCTCGCCCACGGTCCGACAGGCTAATGCCCCGATACGGCTCGTGGTTGACAAGGCCACGTGCAGCTAGCTTCTTCACGGCCTCGCTGGCGGTGGGCTTCTTTTCACCCATCCGCTCAGCGACATCGCCAAGTGCCACTTTTTCACCGGTGCGCTCGTGCAAATCCCAAATGACCTTGAGGTAGTCCTGGGTCTTTGCTGGTAAATCCTCCACGTGCATTCTTTAGACTTTAGCGTTATTGCGTGTTGCCGCAATCTTGAGGGGGACATAGAAACAGCCGGCGCACACGCCAATGCAGCCGCCAACTGACAGATTCGCCGCCACCGCAATGAATAGCCCCACCAGGCCAATCGCGATACCCATCAATGGCGCCAACACGAATAGCAAACGGGTATCGTTCACTACCCCAACGAGCGCAGCTGCCGGGGCAGCTAGCAGCGCGATGGATAGAATCGTGCCGACAGCCGGAATCAGCGCCACCAGAGTCAGAACGATTAGCCCGCTGATGACCAGCTGTGCTTTTCTCCTCGAATGCGCGACTCCGAAAGACTCCGGGTCGAAGGTGAAGTAAATCAGCTGACGCCACCGAGCAAGCAGCACCAACGCCACCAGCAGCAAGAGGCCACCCGACAGCGCAATATCAATCTTGTTCACGTTGAGTACGCTGCCGACCAGGAAACTCTCAACCTTCACCGGCAACGGGGCGAACCACTTGTTCAGGAAGTAGCCCAGTGCGAACCCAAATGTCAGCACAATTCCCGCCGCCGAGGACGTTGTTCCCACCTTTGACAGACCAAACAGTGCCCCAATCGGAATACACATCAGAAATGCTCCGATAAAGAGGAACACCGAAATCCACGAGTGGCTCAGGCCGAGCGCTGCCGCAATAACAACGCCCACAACCGCGCCGGGAAAAGTCGCATGTGTAATCGCTTCTGCGAAGAACACTTGTTTTCCCAGCACCGCGAGCACCCCAACTACTCCAGCCAGGGCTCCTACCA
This sequence comes from Corynebacterium sp. LK10, assembly GCF_008042455.1. Classification (NCBI taxonomy): domain Bacteria; kingdom Bacillati; phylum Actinomycetota; class Actinomycetes; order Mycobacteriales; family Corynebacteriaceae; genus Corynebacterium; species Corynebacterium sp. LK10. Next base: position 85,224 of record NZ_NOVT01000018.1, on the reverse strand, counting down.
GTATCAGTTCGATAATTGGCAAAATCAGGATGCTAGACACGGTCTCCTCCCAGCACGACGCGCAGCCCCAGTGCCATGAAATACAGTCCCACCGAGGTCAGCGCGACGACTGCCTGAGGCGACACCGGCCCCAAAGGCACCAGTGCCAAACCAACGATTCCGCTGAGGCAGCCCACTGCAATCGCAATCGGCACCATCACATGAACTCGGCGAGTCAGCAGTCTCGCCGCCGCTCCCGGCACGACCAGATATCCGACTACCAGCAGCACGCCCACAGCGCTTGCCGACGACACCACGACCGCAGCAATCGCCGCGTTAATGGTGAGGTCGATGCCCCACACATTGACGCCTGCGGCTTTGGCACCGAAGCGATCAAAGGCAACAAACACCTGCCGGCGCCAGGTCACTGCGATAAGAACCAAGGCGATGGCACAGACAATCAGGGCGCTGGTGAGACGGGAGTCAGTGACTTCCAGCAGTCGCCCGAACATGAGCGCTTCCAGCTGTCCTGACTGGTCACCTTTCTTCAGCGAGAGAATCACACCGATGGAAAAGAAGCTGGTCAGTACAACTGCAACTCCAGCTTCCGACATGTGCGAGCGCGATACTAAGGTCAGTGCTACTGCCACTACCACCGCACATGCTGCAGCCACCGGGATAATCATGTCGATGCCACCGAATACGGCACCGGCCACAATTCCGGGAAAAATCGAATGCACCATGGCCTCGGCATTGAACTCGAGGCCACGCAGGTTCACGATGACACCGACCAGGCCAGAGACCGCCCCGAGGGCAATCAGCAGCACTAGTGGCCTGAACATGAAAGGCGCTACCCCAAGCTCATTCGCAAGCTCAGTCCACATAGGCTGGCACCAACTTCGAGGTCGCACCAAAAGCTGGCTGCTCTGCCACGATTAATGTGTTTTCGCAGGTGTCCTCAGCAAGCACGAGATCATGGGTGGCCGCGATAATTGCCGTGCCATTTTCCTTCAGTTCGTTGAGGAGATTCAGCAGCATCGCCCGATTTTCAGTGTCGAGGCCGTTGAACGGCTCGTCGAGAAGCACGAGTTGCGGACGTGCGACGATGGCGCGCGCCAACAGGACGCGTTGCTGCTGACCACCGGAGAGGTTGCCGAAACGTTCACTGGTGCGGTCGGCAAGCCCGACTTTGGCTAGCGCTGCGTGGATGCGTTCTTTGCGGTGTCCAAGCGGTTGGAAGGGGCGCAGTTCGTGCAGCACCCCCATGGCGACGACATCGAACGCCGTGACAGGAAAAGTGCGATCGAGGTCTGCCGACTGCGGGACGTAGGACACAATCTTCGCGTTGTTGTGCATCTCACCAGAGAGAAGACGAGTCCCACCCAGGATTCCGCGCAGCACGGTCGTTTTTCCAGAGCCATTGGCGCCGATGAGTGCAAGCCCGGTACCCGGCGCGACATTGGCGGTGATGTGATTGACGATGGGTACCGCCGTGTAGCCGAATGAGGCATCGCGGAGCGTGACTATGGGCTCGGCAGACATGGGGTTGGCTAAGTGGTTACCGCTCACTTGATGCCCTCTGGCAGCGGCGCGACAGTTCCGTCCCATGCCGTCACAACCTGAGTGACGTTGTGGATGATGGAACCGATGTAGGTCTCGCCATCACTGCCAGCCGGACCTAGCGAGTCGCCGTAGAGTGCGTCCTCACCAACGATGGCCTTGACACCCGCGGCCTTGGCAATCGCCTCAATTGACTTCGAGTTGTTCGAGTTTTCCGCAAACAGCGCGGTTGCACCCGAGTCCTTCACGGTCTTTGCCGCCTCGGCGATATGCGCGGCCGTGGCATCCTGCTGCTCGTTGAAATCAGACAGCGCTGCGCCGATGAAGTTGATATTGAACTCGTGGGAGAAGTATCCAAAGGCGTCGTGGCTGGTAAACAGTACAGGGTCCGACACAGTGGCGATGGACTTATTTGCCCACTCATCCAGCTGATCCAGCTTCTCCTGGTAGACCGCAACGTGGTCGGCGATGGTGGACTTCAGCTCATTGTCACCACGTTCCTCGGCGACCTTTTCCAGGGCGTAGCCGATGTTGGCAACCTGAATCTTGGCGTTCTTAGGCGAGGTCCATACGTGCGGATCGAAGCGAAATTCCGCCTCCTCACCGGGCTCTTCCGGCGGGAATGGCCATGGGGAGACATCAATCTTTTCCACACCTCGGTCAATGGTGTAGTTACCATTCTTCGCCTTCTCTGGCGGCAGTGGCTTGGTTTTGTCCATATCCTTGGCCGCCTTCATGGCATCTACGTCACCTGCAGTGAGAACGCCACTGGTCACTGCCATCGTTCCGGAAAAGCCCGAGGACTCAATCGCCTGGTCCAGGAAGTGCTCCAGATCGACTCCGTTGACGAACAAGAGATCCGCGTTACCAGTCTTGCTCAGCTGCTCATGGGTCATTTCCAACTCATGAGCCGTTGCATTCGGCGCCAACAGGCAGGTCAGATCCACTTCATCGATGTCCAGCTGCTTCACGTAATCACAAATCTGCGTCGTGGAAGCCACGACGTTGATTGGGTTCTCGCCACTGGCTCCCTCACTGCTATCGCCACACGCTGCAAGGCCAGCGCCGGCTAGCAAAATCGAAAGGCCCACACACATGGACTTGGCTGATCGCGAAAGCTTTCCGGAAATTGTCATGTTGGTGTCCGCTCTTGATTGTTTGTTCCTGCTTTACGACGGCTACGCTGACCGGCCGCTTCAGTAAATCGGGTCACCTTAGGGGCGGTTGGGGCGCACTTCGCCGTTCATCTATCACGTGTGAGAGTAAACCTAACGACAGCGATTTTCAACCTATTGAACTTACGTGTTTTCGGTATGACATTTTTTAAGGATAAACATTGAACAAACCCTATCCACAGGCCGTCACGCCACAGCGCCAACCTTCACGCCACAACATCAGCCATGATGGAGACATGGAAGCGAAGATTTATCACAACCCCCGCTGCTCAAAGTCCCGCCAGGCTCTCGCCGTATTACGCGAAGCCGGAATCGAGCCGGAAATCATCAAGTACCTAGACACTCCTCCAACCAAGGCCGAGCTGCGCTCGCTAATCGAGGCGGCAGGCCTGAACGTCATCGATGTCGTGCGCACCAAGGAAGCGGAGTTCAAGGAACTGGAACTCTCCAAGGACTCCAGCGACGAGGAACTTCTGGACGCAATGGTTGCGCACCCACGCCTAATTGAGCGCCCATTTGTCGTCACCAATAAGGGGGTAAGGATGGCGCGCCCCACCGAGGCTATTAACGACATTCTCTAACCAATGACATGCGTTAATCGCCTTTACATCAACCCCCTCCACAGGCCTCCAAGACCAGGAGGTTAACAACCCATTAACAGGGGCTGAAGTCACTGTAAACTCACCGCTGAAACGATAAAGCTCTCCGCCTGCTGCCCTAGCCACCCGCACAGGTTGCGCTAGAGGCAACGGCGGCCTTCAGCGAAAGGACTCTCATCATGAGCAGTCAGAGGCTCGGCTGGCTCAGCGCCCCCGGCCCAGCAGCTCCCCTTCCCGAGGAAAAGATCGCCCCGACCTACCGGACCTGGCGGTTCAACGTCTTCATGGGCATCTTCATCGGCTACGCGGGCTTCTACCTCATCAGAAATAACATCCCCCTCGTGTCTGCCGTGCTGGAAAAGCACGACCTACTGGGCGCAGCCGGAATTGGCATCGTAGCCAATGCGGTTCTGTTTTCCTACGGCCTATCCAAATTCTTCATGGCCATGCTCTCCGACAGGGCCAATGCCAGGTACTTCCTTCCGCTTGGCCTAGCACTGTCCGCGGTCGTAAACCTCTTTGTTGCGTTCGTCCCAGCGATTAGTGCCTCTGTTGCGATTTTCGCGACAGTCATGTTCATCAATGGCTGGTTCCAAGGCATGGGCTGGCCTCCTTCTGGACGCGTTGTCGTCCACTGGTTCTCGACATCCGAGCGCGGCACTTTGATGTCGATCTGGAACACTGCCCACAATGTCGGTGCCGCCGTCGGCGGTGCTCTGGCAGCCTGGGGCTTGCATTCGTTCGCCACTTCCGATGCCGACTGGACTCCCGCATTCTGGCTACCGGCGATTGTCGCGCTCGTGATTGCTGCCATCGCATTCCTGCTGATTCGAGACAACCCGCAATCCATGGGACTGCCTCCGGTAGAGGAATACCGTAACGACCCAGACAAGGTCGAAGGAACTAATGACGAGGCACAAGAACCCTGGTTCACAATCGTCAAGAACCATGTTCTTACCAATCCGGTTATCGTCATGTTGGCGCTGGCCAATGTGTTCGTCTACGCACTTCGTTACGGCGTTCTCAACTGGATTCCGATTTACCTGACAAACGAATTGCACAAGACCAACGTGACGGGCGGAATCATCGGATTCATGCTCTACGAGGGCGCAGCAATTGTGGGCACCCTGCTGTGCGGATGGGTCTCCGACAAGGTCTTCAAGGGTTGGCGCTCAGGCGCCGGCATGCTCTTCCTGATCGGCACCGGCATCACCATTTTCGCATACTGGCAGCTACCCGCTACGGCACCATTGTGGATGTTCTATGTGCTCATCTCCCTGATCGGCGCACTCATTTACGGCCCAATCATGCTCATCGGACTGCAGGCCATCGACCTCTCGCCTAAGTATGTTGCGGGAACCGCAGCTGGTTTCACCGGATTGTTTGGCTACCTTCTCGGCGCAACACTCGCCTCCACTGGTGTCGGTCTCTTGATCGACTTCGCAGGCTGGAATGTCACATTCGCAACCCTCATTGGCGTTGTCGCTATTGCGTTTGTCCTCATGATCTTCGTCGGCAAGTACGAGCGCGATGTCATGCACAAGGCAGATGAAGCCCGCACCAAGACAGCTTAATAGCCACTCAATAGCCGTCAGTCACGGTGTTGCCAGTCGAATCCCGGATCCGCTCCGTAAGTCCAAAACGGTCGCAACGTCGCCAATTCATCGGTACACTCTATGCCGCAAACGAAAAAACGCGAATAGACATTAAAAATGGAAGGAGTCTTCACCATGGGACTTATGGACAAGGCCAAGGAAGCACTGAGCAACGAAGAGAACACCGACAAGGTTCTGGACAAGGCTGAGCAGCTGGGCAAGGACAAGCTCGGCGAGGACAAGGCCGACCAGATCAAGAAGGTTCGCGACATGGCAGACGAGCGCCTGGGCGACAAGAAGTAAGCTACAGAGCTTCTTCACCCCGCATTAGCACCCTGTTTTCACAAGGGAGCTGGTGCGGGGTTTTGCTGTTCTTAGGGGACCTCACAGCCCCACCGACACGCCTTTATTGACAATTATTTTCAAATTGTCCATCATTAACCAAGTGAAAACTATTGTCGATAGAGCTTCTCTTCCGCGCACTCGAAAACAAAAACTTCGAGCCCGGCTCTTCGGCTTTCTACTTTTCCTGGCCGTCCCCGCCACAATCCTCCTGGCGATCTCCATCGGCCCCGCGGGAACAGGTTTGAGCAACGGCATCATCGCACTGCTCACCCCGCTCATCAATACGCTTTCCGACGACCTCCCGGCTCTCAACCACCTTCTGCCAGAGATATCCCCTGCCACGCAATCACTTGTCTGGAGCATCCGGCTGCCCCGTGTCCTCCTTGCGGGACTGGTCGGCGCCTCGCTCGCTGTCGCAGGTGCAACCATGCAGGCAGTTTTTCGCAATCCGCTGGCCGAACCCGGTGTTACCGGTGTCTCCTCCGGTGCAGCAGTGGTAGCCGTCATTCTCATCGTCACTGGCGTGGCCGCGAAAGCACCGTGGGTTCTTTCGGCTGGCGCATTCATAGGCGCGTTGCTGGCTGTCATATTTGTCCAAATCGTCGCCGGTCTCAATGGCGGCAGTGGAGCCACCCTGTTGCTCGTCGGTATTGCACTCAACGCGTTCCTCGGCGCAGTCATCTCCGCCACCATCGCGAACGCGCCACACAGCGATGACGCTCAACAGGCCATGTTCTGGCTCAACGGCGATTTAACTGCTTCGAATTGGCAGGACATTGCACTGGCAGTCGGCCCCATTACCGTCGGCACGGTTATCTTGATGATGCTCATTCCCGAACTCAACCTGTTCCTCCTCGGCGAAGAACAGGCCGCTGCCACTGGTATGCGCACAGTGTGGATCCGGCAACTGCTGCTCGCCCTGGCTGCGTTAGTCACGGCAGCGGGCGTCGCTGTCACTGGCGTTATTTCCTTTGTCGGATTGGTCGTCCCGCACCTGATTCGCCTTGCCATCGGCCCCGATCACCGCAGTCTGCTGCCCATTTCTATGTGCCTCGGCGCAGTGTTTCTCATTCTCGCCGATCTCGTCGCCCGCAGTCTCTTTTCCCCAGTTGCACTGCAAACTGGCACAGTCACCGCGTTCCTTGGTGCACCTGCGCTACTCGCGTTGATTCTTCGGCAAGGTGGCCGCCAGTCATGAGCAAGCAGACACAAAACCTCAGCGACCACGTCACTAAGCCAGACGCCGACAACACCGCGCTGCTGCGGGCTACCGACCTCAGTGTCGGTTACCGCAATCGGACCGTCGTAAGTGGCGTGAACCTCGCTATTCGACCTGGCGAAGTCCACGGCATCATCGGCTCCAACGGCACCGGAAAATCCTCCTTGCTCCGTGCTATGGCGGGCATTGTGACACCGAGTTCGGGGCAGGTTGAGCTCCTCGGTGCGCCGCTGACGAAGCTTCGTGCCCACGAACGCGCCACCCGGTTGGCGTACCTGCCGCAGCACACACCGGCCGATGCCGCTATTGACGTTCGAACTGTCGTGGCACTCGGCAGGTACGCGCACCACCGTCGGCGTGACCGTTTCCGCAGCTCACTAAACTCCACGGATCACGATATCGTCGCTTACGCCCTCGACCGCGTTGGTGTCACCGCACTCGCCGACCGTCCCATCACGGCTCTGTCCGGCGGGCAGCGGCAATTGGTGTTCATCGCAAAACTATTGGCACAACAGGCCAAGGTCATGCTTTTCGACGAACCCACTGCGGCCTTGGACATCGGGTTTCAGCTGGAAATCCTCGAGCTGCTCGGCGAGCTTGCCGACGAGGGCCACGGTATCGGAGTCGTCCTTCATGACCTCAACCTCGCGGCCCGCAGCTGCCACCGGCTCAGTGTGATTCACAACGGCGGATTGGAAGTCACTGGTTCCGCCGAAGAAGTGCTGACGCCTCCCCGAATAGATGCGATTTATCGCATCTCCAGCGCTGTCGATACCGATCCACATACCGGTTCGGTGCGAGTGACGGCGTTGGCTCGGGCTCGCCCGGCTGACTGATTGCAGTTGGCTGTTTCAGACTGTCTGACTCACACTGTCTGATTCCAGCTAGCACCAACGCAACCGAAAACTCCCCAACAATCAAAACTCAACACTCAAGGAAGTACTTTCGTGTTTTCACCAACTTCTCCTATCTCTGCCTTGAAGCGAAACTCTAAAAAGGCCGTCACTCTGCCGTTGATTGCAGCACTCCCCCTCGCTGCGGTGGTCGCTTGTTCTTCCTCGGAGGAGACGGCGCAGCAGTCGTCGTCAAGCGAAACTTCGACAAACCAGCAGGCGCAGTGGCCGCGTACTGTGACCGTCGGCGATCACGACGTTACGGTGCAGAGTCAGCCGAAGCGCATCGTTGCACTGTCGACCGAGGTTGCGGATCTGGCGTTGGAACTGGTTGGGCCAGAGCGTGTCGTAGCCGTGACGAAGAATGCGCTCGATGAGAGCTCGGGTAATCAGGTTGAGCTGGCGCGTCAGGTGCCTAACGCGATTGCCAACTCCACGAAGCCGGATCCGGAGCAGATTCTGTCCTATGAGCCGGACATGGTGTTGATGACCAGCCGCCATGATCAGGAGCAGTCGGCAAGTGAGCTGCTGGGTGCCAGCGATGTTCCGACCGCGGCGTTTGCCAGCAGTGATTTCGCCTCGCCGAAGGCGCTGGCAGAGTCGGTGACCAAACTCGGCAAGTTGCTCGGAGCCGAAGATAAGGCGGCCGAGATGGTTGCCAAGATTGAATCGGAAACCGAAGAGATTCTCTCGGAAATTGACTCCACAACTAAGCCAAAGACGCTGGTCCTGTTTGCCCGCGGTGGTCAGAAGATGATTATGGGCATGCAGTCGGCGACGACGAATCTCGTTGAGCTGGCCGGTGGCGAGCCGATTTCGCCAAAGGGTAAGCGCCCGGGTGCCGTTCCCGCTGATCCGGAAACAATTGTGCAGCTGAATCCGGATGTCATTTTGATTCAGGATTTCCACGGCCAGGGCAAGGCTCCATTCCAGGAGTTGCTGGATAATCCGGCGCTTGCCGACGTCGCTGCGGTCAAGAATGATCGAGTGCAACTAATTGATGCGAAGACGACCTCTGGCACCGCCGGAATGCACATGCCCGATGGACTGCGTGAGATCGCTGACGCACTGGCTAAATAGAAAATAGGTTTTCACGTCGCTATGTGGATTCATGAAGCACTGACTTCCCCACCCCGCCGAATGCACTGGGTTTTGTTATCCAGCTGGGGGCGCAGCTTTTTCTTCGCTCTCAGCGCCGTGTCTCTTGGATACACGCTCGATGCTCTCAGCAGTTTGTACGGCGGTGTCGCAGACACCAGTGGCGGCAACTGGTTTGGGCAGTGGGGACTTCATGAATCCCTGTCCGCTGCAATTGTGGCGGTCATTCTGGGAAGCCTCTGTGCTTATGTCACCGAGGCATTGCCACCACGGCTTGCTGGCGAGCAGGAAAAGCTGTGGCGCTCACATGTGGTTGGCAGTGTGCTGAAGCCGGAGTTTTCCGCTCCTGAACAAGCCCCGAAGCACGCGCATGGAAGAGGGCACGGCGCAGGGAAAGCTGGTCACGCACACCGAAGCGCGTCCAACACAGGCGAAGGCCTACTCTTCGATGCCGCGACCACAAGCGTCGAACAGACCGCGAATTACCGAGCGACATTTCTCGCTCCCACGTTGGCCTCGTTTAGTGCTCCACTGATCATTTTGGCGGTGTGGGCTTTGTGGGTGGATACGAAAACCGCCTTGTGGCTGGCACTATTTTTCATTTTCACGCCGTTGATCATTATTGGCGCTGGAAAGATTCTGCGGAAATCCAATGCGACGTATCGCCGAAAGCAAGCGAAGGCCACGCATGCCTACTTGGAGATGCTCGAAGGGCTGGGAACATTCAAAGTTCTTGGAGCAATTGATCGAGTCATGGCACGTTTTGCCAGCCAAACTCGCACTGCGATGTCTGAGCTCACCGCCCTGCTCGCCCGCAATCAGCTGATGATCATTGTCAACGACGCGGTTTTTGGCATTGCAATGTCGACTACAGCAATCGGCCTTGTCCTGCTGCGTTTGCAGGCAGATGCAATCAGCGTTGGCACAGCCCTCGCAGGTGTTTTCCTATCCGTTCTGCTCTATGAGCCCGTTAATCGCGTCGGCCGCACTTTCTACATCGGACTCGGCGGTCGCACGCATCGAAATGGAATTGTGGAGGTATTCGGCGAGCCTGCCGCTGAAGCGTTCACAGCCGGAACAGCGCATTCCACCAAAGCCACCGCACCGCACGCACCGGAGATTTCCCTCCGCGATCTGAGCGTTGACATCGGCGAAAAGCGCATTCTCTCCGATATTAACCTGACAATTCCAGCCGGCAGCAGAGTCGGCATCGTTGGCCCCAGCGGTTCCGGAAAGAGCACACTCCTGCGTGTACTCGCAGGCCTGCAGCCGCATTCCGGGGAAGTCTGCCTCGACGGCCACGCGCTTTCGACCCCGGAGTTGCTCGCCAACTCGCTGCTCATCTCCCAGCAGCCAGCCATTTTCGGCACCACCGTCGCGGACAATCTTCGCATCGCATGCCCGGACGCAACGGCCGTCGATATGCGAAAAGCACTTCGCGACGTGCACTTACTCACCGAAATCGAGCAGCGCCCTGGTGGTCTCGATTCGGAGGTCGGCGATCAGGGCAATTGGCTCTCAGGCGGGCAACGACGTCGCCTGGCCATTGCGCGTGGTCTGCTCGGCGCCGCTCCGATTGTGCTTCTCGACGAGCCGACAGCGGACATCGATCGTCGGACGGAAGGTCTCATCAAGGAGTCCTTGACCCGCCTTGCTGAAGGACGAACGAGCATCATGGTCGCTCACCGCATGGAAGCGCTATCGGACGTTGATCTGGTCATTGTCGTCGCCGAAGGCCGGGTCGTGGCTGCGGGCAAACCCGACCAACTGAGCACAAGCAATGAGTATTACGCACGAGCGCTGACCGAGGAGAGCTGACATGAACAACATCATCTGGTTGCTGCGCTTTTCCGCACAGGCTCGCGGAGCGCTCAGTGCATCTATCCTCGCACGCGTGGCTGGGCACATTCTGGGTGCATTGATGCTGGCTGTGCCCGCCTGGGCAATTGCCACAATTGCGCTGTCGAAGTGGGACGCAACCGACTCGTCGCAAAGCTTGAGCATGCAGTGGACGTGGGCGGTCATTGGCGTGGTTGCAGGGCTGGCGCTGTTGAAAGCGATTCTGCGGTATGTCGAGCAGTACCTCGGGCATCTGGCTGCGTTTCGGCTGCTCGGCGAGCTGCGGCTGTGGATCGTCGAGCGTCTTATCCCGCAGGCGCCCGCGGTAACCGATGGGCTGGGTACTGCCAGGATTCACACAATTGCGATTCGTGATGTTGACCGAGTGGAAGTCTTCTTCGCGCACACAATTGCGCCCGCGGTGACGGCCGTACTGATTCCGCTGATGGCGGTCGTGACAGCGGCATCGACTGCCGGAGCCCTGCCTGCGATTGCTCTGACGCTGACCTTCGCGGTTGGCTTTGTGATTGCGCTCGCAGGCTCTAAGAAGGCGACGACGGAGGCTTCCGCAACGAACTCCACACGCACGGACATTGCGCAGTACATTGCCGATACGCTGCGCCTTCGGGAGGAAATCCTCATCTACGGCGCAGCCGAGCAGCGGCTGCGGGGATTGCGTGAGCTCGATGAACAGCTTGCTCAGAAAATGCGTGCAGGCGGCAAGCGGGCTGGACTGCGCTCTGGCGCGACCGGACTTCGGATTTGGGGTGGCAGCATTGCCGTCTTTTGTGCTGGTATCCCGGCGCTTTCAGCCGACTACCGTATGCTCCCTGCTGTTTTGGTGACGACGTCCCTGGTGGCGGGAACTGCTTCATCAATGGATTCGATCGAGCGCCTGGCATCTTCTCTGCCAGCGGGACTCAATGCAGTCACTCGGATCAGGGAGCTGGCCGCGCAGCCGCCGACTGTGGAAGAGCCGAAGCAGCCGGAGTCGCTGGACCTGCACCACGCGCAGACCGCGAGGGCCAACTCCGGCGACTCAGTCCCTGCCCTCGAACTGAGCGATGTCAGCTACCGCTACCCTGGCGCCGATAACCCTGCACTGACCAAGATCAATCTGCGCATTGCCTCAGGCCAGTTCATCGGTGTGGTCGGCCCAACTGGTTCGGGCAAGTCCACACTCTCCCGGCTAATCCAGCGGCATGTCGATCCGGATGTCGGCGAGGTCATCATCAATGGCCACAATGCCCGTGACCTCGGCTCAACCAATGTCTGCCGAACGGTTGTTGTCGCAGATCAGAATCCCTTTCTCATGGAGGCCACCATCGCTGAGAATCTATGTCTCGGCGCGCCTGATGGCTGCGAGGTTCCCGAATCACTGATGCACTGGGCGCTCGAACTCGCCGCCATCAACCCTGCTGAGATGCCGTTGGACAGGCCCATTGGCCGCCGCGCGCAGCGGCTCAGCGGTGGTCAGCGTCAACGTCTGGCGCTGGCCCGCACCTACTTACGCGCGGTACTAGCCGACGGCACTAAGCCCAATGACCTCGCTGCACACCTCGCCGGAAAGATTGTTATTTTCGACGAAGCCACCAGCCACCAGGATCCACTGACGCAGGCTCGTATCGTGGACAATGCCCGCGCATGTGGAGCGACCTGCATCTTTATTGCGCACCGACTTCAGACACTGGCCGAGGCCGATGACATCCTGGTCATCGAAAACGGCCAGCTCATCGAACGCGGCACGTATGACAACCTCCTGAACGCAGACGGCGCATTTGCTCGACTTGCGCGCGCCGAGGTCTAGGCTCCTTCTAGCTCTCCGCGCAGGTCTTCCGCAGCACCACCACGGTGTCGACAACGTTCTTGCCATCGATTTGCTTGACGACGTCACGCTGCGCCACCACCGCTTCGAGACTCTGCGGCTCGTGCGCAAAGAAATCAGTGACCTCATCCGCGCTGTAGAGCAGCTCGGGGTCTCCCGGGCCGTGGACTTCGTTGTCCGGATGGTGTGAGACTGAGACAAAGTAGCCACCCGGAGTGAGAGCCTCAGCGACGGCTCGCCAGAGGTTCTCCCTGTCCCTGCGCGGCAGGTGAATAAATGCGGCGACTACCAGCTCAAAGCTTCCTGCTTCCGGCTGCCAGTCTGTTAAGTCTTGCTGGACCAGGTTCGCAGAGAGCCCTTCAGCTGCCAACGCGGCTCCAGTGTGTTCGAGCCCGACGCTGGAGAAATCCATGCCGGTGACATCCCAGCCCTGGCTGGCTAACCACACCGTGTGACGGCCACGGCCACAGCCTAGGTCGAGCGCACGTGAGGGGTCGGAGAAACCTTTCCGGATTACCTCAACATGCTGCGCGATTGTCGGATTCGGTTCGCCGCCAAAGAAAGAGGGCGAACCGTCACTTGCGGCCTCGCGATCTGCGGTGAATTTCCCATCCCAGAACTCTGCTGTCGACATGCTCACCAGGATAGACGGCACCGAGAGGCAATGCTGGACTACATGAGGTTCTGCGGAGGTTTGAAGTTCTACGGGGAGAGAATCTCCACCGGCAAACTGGCATCCTAGTGATCCTCGACGAGCTCGCGGAGCCGCGCGAAGATGGCCGCGCCGTCGTGGCGAATACCGTCATGCTGGAATGCATTGGTCACATGTGGCCGCAGGTCCCGGTAGCAGTTGGCTGTCTCCATGGAGTACTCGAACGGCACGAAAATATCGTCGAGGTAAACCGCGGCTGCCGAGGTTGGGGCGTCGGCAAGCAAGCGTGCGGAATCATACGGCGAGCTTTCCCAGGTGTGCTGCGCAAATGCTTCCGCCTTTTCCTTGAAAGGAACGAGCGCGGGGTCCTCGTCGAATTGCCAGGGGAAAACGTGCTCACCGGTGAGGTAGAACGGCTCGTCTCCTGCAGGATTGGCCTTTTCTTCAAAACCTGGGATTTCCTCGCGAATACGGTGAGCTGCCCAATTAGTTGTGGGCTGGTTTCCGACGCCACCATAAATGGATTCGTGAATCGCGGCGTATAGCGGACCGTCGGCGAAACTCACGCGGGATCCGACATCGACTAGGAAATCAGTGCGCAATTGCTTTTCACCATTGCGAATGTGGAATGGCTCTTCCAACAAATACGCCAGATTGTGGAATCCATCTCCACGACCCAATTCAATTCCGATGGTTCGGAATCGGCGAGAACTCAGACGCTCACCTGTGGGAAGAGTTTCTGCAGATTGCTCCAGGTGCGCGCAGATTTCTCGAATGCGGTTTTCGGCCCACGGATACTCGCGATAAAAGCGCTCGTGGCGGGTGCGCAGCTTCCCATATGTCGTGCGATAAAGGTCATCAGCGCCACGGTCCAGAACGGGCAAACCACCTGTGAGGTAAGCGTGCTCCACGGATTTCGGATAGCGGCTGAGATACGAAGTAATGCAAAAACCACCAAAGGACTGCCCATACAGCGACCATTTCGCAATGCTCAAATGCTTTCGCAATGCTTCCGCGTCTTCGACGATGTATTCCTGACGCAATTGTGCAAGCCGCTCGGCCGGAATATCCGCAATATTGGCCGCATCAATTCGATGCGAGCGCCCCGTGCCACGTTGATCCAAAAGAATCACGCGGAATTCCTTCAGCGCTTCGCCAATTACCCCGCTTGCGCTCACTGGACGCGGTGCCGGGAAGCCTGGACCTCCCTGCAAATAGACAATTGCCGGCGCGTCCTCTTTTCCTGGCGCATAGATCTCCCTTGCGAAGAGCTCAAATGTCGCAGCATCCGCAGCCCCGGTAAAAGGATCCCAGGGAACCTCAAGGGCGTGTTCCTTAATAATGTGCCCAAAATGCCTGCTTGCAATACTCGTCGATGCCATGTCTCTACCGCTCCTCTAATCCCGCTGGTCGTATTTCTTCATTAGCTTTGCGACGAGCAAATCGGTCGCCTCATCGTCAGCAAGAATTTGATCCAACATCTCCCGGTAATCCCGCTGCCGCAGCGCAGTATCTTCCCCGTAATCGTCATAGGAATCGCCGGATAGGTCCACACCGAAGTTGGATTCATCGCTTTCGTCTTGCTCTGTCTCCTGTTGTGCCGACGGAACTTCCAGATCCGCTGGGAAGTCCGCATTGAACTCCTCCAGGAATTCCTCCGCGTTGGCCTCTGCGTCGGAACGCGACACTCCCCTGTCGACCTCAGCCTGAATGCGGCGCTGCAGCGCCTTTTCCATCTGACGGTGGCGCCAACTGCGAAGGCGCGCTGGCTCGAAGCGCCGCCCCACCTCGCGGCTCTTGCCCTCTGCACGACGAGCGAGGACAGCAATCTGCGCCGCGGTGTCGTTCAGTGGCGCCCACTCCGAGTGTGCCGACACTCGCCAATTACCCCAGTACCCCAGCAGCGAAAGCAGGATGCTGACGATAGGACCAATGACCATGGACACGGCCATAAATCCCAAATGGTGGCCTCCGATGACAATGACCGCGCAAGCCACGGCCGGGATGACCGTGGGCTGGTTGCCGCCGAAAACAGCGGGTACTCGCCCGGTCACAATGTCGCGGATCATGGAACCACCAGTGGCGGTGAAAACGCCCATCATGATGCACGGCAGAATGGGCAGACCATACGTGACGCCTTTGACCGTTCCCGTAGCTGCCCAGAGTCCCGAGACCACAGCGTCACCGTGGACCTGAACGTATTCCCAGGTCTTTCCTTTGAAATAGAAAAATCGCGCAATGAGCGCACCAGTAAACGCCAGGATTAGGTACTCCGGCTGGCTCATTGCGGCGACGGTGCCCTGGTTAATCAGAACATCGCGAATCATGCCGCCGCCCAGTGCGGAGAACAGCGCAATAAAGAAGAACCCGATGATGTCGTAGCCTCGTTGCCGGGCGATGGTGCCACCGATGATGCCCATGAGCAGGACACCGCTGACATCGGACCACTGGTACATCGACTCAATGAGCGGATCTACTTCTGCGACGTTCATGATGTTCAAGCTTAGACGCTGCTATTTTTCAAGCATCAACGAAAGGTCGGGATACCCATGGAAAACGCTAACCCCTTTGCTTCGACACGCCCCAGTGGCAGGCTCATGCGCGGCATCGCAACTGCTTCCCGCGCGCACGATGGGCACTACCGAAAGGGATCTGGCGTTCCCTATATCAGCCATCCAATGGCGGTGATGTTGATTGCGGCGAGCGTGACTAACGACGAAGACGTGCTGTTGGCAGCCCTCTTCCACGACATTTTGGAAGACGTGCCGGAAAACTACTCACGTGCCGAGATGAAAGATGAGTTCGGGCTTCGAGTAGTTGAGATTGTCGAGGGTGTCACCAAAAATTCTTCCTTGCCCTCCTGGCAGGAGCGTGCCGATGCCTACCTGGAGCAACTTTCTCGTGGCAGCGCGGAGTCAATCATCGTGGCCGCCGCGGATAAGTTCCACAATCTCAGCCAAACTCTGGAGGATTTGGACCGCAATGGCCACGCCCTGTGGAAACGCTTTCGTTCAACTCCGAGCCAGCAATTGTGGTGGTACACGAATGTCCGCAACGTAGTAGCCGAACGACTGCCCGACATGCCTCTGTTGGACGACTTGGACGTTCTAATTGAGCGACTCGATTCCTGGGTACAGGAGACTTAACCTGCGATTTCCCAATCGCTTTAAACTATAAAAACATATCCAGGCATAGCCCGGAGCACTCAAGCGACGGTACAGTGGCAGCCTACGTGGCTCAGATATTGATGCCGTTATTGATGCCGCGCGACAATAAATCCGAAATTAAGTCCAGGAATACGCAAGAGGAGAAAACATTGACTTCCACTGATGCATCGTCCACAACCGAACTGCCCACTACCACTCAGCAGTGGGTTCTGGCTTCCCGCCCGACTGGCCTGCCGACTGACGAGAATTTCCGCCTCGAGACCGTCGATTTGCCAGAGCTTAACGACGGCGACATTTTGGTAGCCAACTCGGTCGCTACCGTCGATCCCTACATGCGTGGCCGTATGAACGACACCAAGTCGTACGTTCCTCCTTTTCAGCTTGACCAGCCAATGACTGGCGGCGCTGTGGGCACTGTCCTTGCGTCCAAGTCGGATAAGTTCCAGGTTGGCGACGCTGTCCGCCACTCTTATGGCTGGCAGACCAATGCTGTTATTGCCGATTCCGAGGCAACACCGGTTGACCTGAACGTTGCACCGGCTGCTGCCTACCTGGGCATCCTTGGTCTTACTGGCCTTACTGCTTACGTTGGCCTGACTGCTGTCGGAGAGATGAAGGAAGGCGACGTCGTCTTTATCTCTGGCGCTGCTGGTGCGGTCGGCTCGGCTGCTGGTCAGTTTGCCAAGCAGATGGGCGCATCCCGTGTCATTGGTTCCGCCGGCTCGGACGAAAAGGTTGAGCGCCTACTCGAACTCGGCTTTGATGCCGCCTTCAACTACAACGACGGCCCGGTTGCAGAACAGCTGGCACAGGCAGCGCCGGAGGGCATCGACTTCTACTTCGACAACGTCGGTGGCGACCATCTCGAGGCAGCCATCGGCGCGATGCGCACCTTTGGCCGTGTCGCTATGTGTGGCGCAATCTCCCAGTACAACAACACTGGAGCTCCGACCGGACCACGTAACTTGGCTCTAGCGATTGGCAAGTGCATTACTCTGCGCGGCTTCGTCTTGGGAAAGTACCTGCACCTGGCAGGTGAATTCCAGGAGCGAATGGCTCCGCTCGTGGTCAGTGGCAAGGTCGCCTACGATGTCACCACTCGTCACGGCATCGAGAACATGCCAGCTGCATTCCTCGAGCTGTTTAGCGGAGGCAATACCGGCAAGATGGTCGTAGAGTTCTAAATAACTGTCTTGTGGGGCGCCGAGACTTCCTTCAGCCTGCTCGACATAGCGACACCGACCAGTCCCATCAGCGCCAGGAAGATCAAAGCCGCCGCGGGACCGAAGCTGGCAATAACACCTGACAACGCACCGACGATGAGCAGGACAACACCCATAATGGTGTTGGCCGCTCCGACGTACTCGGTGCGCTTGTCGCCTTCTGCCATGTCCACAACATAGGTCGAACGAGCCACGCGAACACCCGCGTGGACGACCGACATTGCGAAGAAACCGAGTGGGAAAATCCAGGCATTGGCACTGGTGGAAAGCCAGTGCGCACTGGCGACCAGCAGGAAAAGAACAATCGAGCCGACCAGCGAAGAGTAGGTCAGGACCTTCTTCGAGGATTTATCCGACCAGATTCCCGCGACTTTTCCACCAACCAAAGAGGCGAACCCGGCGGCGAGCATGAAGATACCAACGTTGGCGCTTACTCCCCCGCCACCACCATCAGCGGCTTCCAGGTCAGCACCCACCTGTGCACTTAGGGTCACAATGAACGACGTGGACAGTGCTGTGACCAGCAAGAGGCTTCGGACAATCACAAAGTCACGAAAGTTTTTATCCTCTGCAAAGAGCCGCCAGGTGTCCTTCCACCAGGTTTTATTCGGTTCTTCCTTGTCCCCCTCGTTTGTGGGCTCAACAATTCCCCGGAAAATCACAACCGCAACCACCCACGACAGTGCCGCAACAAAAATGAGGCCCGCCACGATTGGTTTGGTGACGTTGTCGCGGATGATCCACAACACCGCACCGACAATAATTGCGGCGACACCGCCCAACATCGCAGCTCGGCCACTAATCTGCCCGCGCTGTCCCTTCGGAATCGTGCGTCCCTGAACATCCTTCGAGGCCATCGAGCACAGGGCTCGGGCCGTCGCAAAGCCTGCAAGCGCGATGATGACAGCGACACCGAGCGCGGTGCCTTCCAGGAACAACGCCGCCAGACCAATCAGCGCTGCCGCGACCGCTTGCCCCAACGCGCCAGCGATCCAGACGGTGGTGCGGCGCGGGCGAGACTTCACCCACGGGGTGAGCGCAGCCTGCGGAAGCATCGAGCCAGACTCGCGCACCGGCACAAGCATGGCGATGAAGAAGCCCGGCGCACCAGCAGAATGCAGCAACCATGGCAGCAACGTCTTGGCTGCCACAATCTGGTCGCCGATATTCTGCAGACCGTTCGCCCAGACATAGCGCTTGGCGTTCGAGCGGGCATGTTTCTGCACTAGCTCTGGGTTGTCTCCTGCGTCCGTGGGTTTGGCATCTTCCGAGCTATCAGTCATGCCTTTCACGCTACCTGCCTGTAGCAACGGCGCTACCGCACGCGACCGTCTGCCCAGGCTAATCGAAGAATGAATCGCGCCTGTCCTCTCTGCCGCTACACTCGCGGGAAGAACACCTAACATCTCCAACGAAAGTAGCAATATGCCCGCTGACCTTTATCGACGTCTCTCCAACCTCGATGGCAAGAGCTACGGTGCATACAAATCTCTTCGTGGCTCCCACGACCTGCCGGACCTGAACGCGACGCTGTTCATCGACAAGGTCCAGTCCGACCCCTACGCCCCAGCATCTCGGGCACGAGTCCACATTCCGCTATCAGTGCTGGACTATCGCGGCGCATCCCGCGCACAACCGGGCAGGTTCAGCACGGCAGAGCTCGACTTATTGAACCGTCGCCTCGTGCGCGCGTTTAAGAAGTATGGACGCGGACTGTTCATCGATTCCCCAGGTCAGCAGGTTTTGCGTCGAGCAGCTGTCGCTGAGCTCCGTGGGGATGCGCACGACGTCGATAAGCATGATGATGCCCTCCAGATCTGCCTGGAAATCCAACTGCCCGCCCGCGGCCGACGCATTCTCGGCCGTGAGGCAGCGCGTCTGATCTGTGAGGATTTGTTGGACGCGCTTGACGACGCCATCGTGAACGCACCCATCGATGCGCTCGAGGAAGCCGCGGAATTAGAGTATGACCAGCTCTTTTTACGCCGTGCGGTGGCGGACGCGGACCTGATTGGGTTTGTGGCAGACGGGTCGGTGTTGCCCCGTCAGGCGGGCAATAGCCAGCTGCCGAAGCCCGGTGCGACTGCGTTTACCTCGCCCGAATCGCTGCAGCACAGTTTTCAGCTGCCATCGGGTAAAACGGTGCACGGCATGGGCATTCCGCGGGGCGTGACGTTGATTGTCGGCGGTGGCTACCACGGCAAGTCCACATTGCTGTCCTCTCTGGTCACGGGTGTTTATAACCATGTTGCTGGCGATGGCCGCGAGTTTGTCGTCGCCGACGAAACTGCGGTTGCGCTGCGTGCCGAGGACGGCCGGGCCATCACTGGTGTGGATATCTCACCGTTTATCAACGGTCTTCCCTCCGGTGATGACACGACCCGGTTTTCCACGGCGAACGCATCGGGGTCGACCTCCCAAGCTGCGGGTCTGATGGAGGCGCTGGGTTCCGGTGCTCGAGTGCTGCTCATCGATGAGGACACCTCCGCGACCAACTTCATGATTCGCGATGAGCGCATGCGCCGACTCATCCCCGATGACCGGGAGCCGATTACTCCACTGGTCGCACGGGTCCGCGAGCTCTGGGAGAACCACGGGATCTCCACGGTCATCGTCGCGGGTGGTTCTGGTGCTTTCATCGATGTCGCGGACACCGTGATTGCTATGGATGCGTACACGCCTTACGACGTCACCGAGCGCGCCCGTGAGCTCCGCGAATCTGCCACTCCGGCTGCACCTTCGCCAGCTTTTGCGCAAATTGGTGAGCGCTTACTGCAGGCAGACTTCCCTGTCGGTGAGAGCCGTGGTGGTCGCGGACGTGGCGGTCACCGCGGCGGACGCGGCGGCAGGCGTAATAGTCGTGGCCGCGGTGCGAAACCGCCTAAGCCACCGCGTGCTCGT
The DNA here is from genome assembly GCF_008042455.1 of Corynebacterium sp. LK10. Taxonomy (NCBI): domain Bacteria; kingdom Bacillati; phylum Actinomycetota; class Actinomycetes; order Mycobacteriales; family Corynebacteriaceae; genus Corynebacterium; species Corynebacterium sp. LK10. Next base: position 65,154 of record NZ_NOVT01000018.1, on the reverse strand, counting down.
GGACTCGAGCTGATTCAGGTGGGCAAGGACAATCTTGACTTGCGCGCTATCAGTCAATTGATGGATTCCTCCCAAACAGAAGCCATTGCCAGGATTCTGGGTGCCGTCGTAAAACAGCTCGATGGGCGTACTGACCTCACCGAGCTTATCCAGCACGAGTACGACAACTTTTGTCATTCGCTCTTCGACGCGGCAGCTGCGTCTACCAATTCTGGTCATCTGGCCGAGCCTCGTTTCCAGGAGGTGGCGGCGGCAATCAACAGGCTTCGGCTCTTGCGGTAGGAGCCCGAAGGTTGGCAATCGCGGGAACGACATTCCTGCGGCTGCCGCAGCAAACTTCCTCATCTGATTCCGGCGTTAGGTATTGACCTTGACGCGGCGTCAAACAGAAAGATGATTTCCGTGAGCAACAACGACAACGAGTACACCATCGGCGAGGCAGCCGAACTCCTGGGCGTTACCACGCGCACGCTGCGACACTGGGATGCCATCGGGCTGCTCAGCCCGCAGTATCGCACGTGGTCCGACTACCGCCTCTACACCGATGAGGATATCGACACCGCGCTGGAGATTCTGGTCTATCGAGCCGCTGGTGTGCCGTTGAAGGCTATCGAGGAGTTCATCCACGACGATTCTTCCCCGAGAAGTCGGAAAGATCGTTTGCTCGCACAGCGAACAGTTCTCACCGAGAAGATCGCTGACCTGCACCATATGGTGCAGTCTCTGGACAAACTGATTGAGGAAGGACACACAATGGAAGCAAAGACGAAGGCAAAGCTCTTGGGCCGCGATTGGCAGAATCTAGAAGCCGAAGCTGAGGAACGCTGGGGCGACACTACCGAGTGGGAGCAGTCCCAGCAGGCCCAGGAAAAAATGGACGATAACGACTGGGCTGCTCTTGAGGCAGAGGCTAAGGATTTTGCCGATGCGCTTGCCGACGCTGCCGAGCGACACGTGGAGCCAGGTTCCGAAGAGGCGGCCGAGCTAGTTGACCGTCACTTGGCCTCTATTGCCCGCTTCTACGAGGCTGGCCGAGAAAAGCAGATTCTGTTGGCACGCATGTACGTCGCTGATTCCCGGTTTGACCGGTATTACCGTGGCAATGCTGGCTACCTGCTGGAATTAATCGAAGCTCAGGCTCGTAAGGAAGGCATTGACCCGGCTACTGCCGAGTGGCGGTAAGTGGCAGGTGGCGGGTGACGCTAGGCGGCGGGCGGCAGCCGTTCATCCAGGCCTTTCCACCCGGGCCTGAATCCGCTTAGAATTGACTCATGAAATTCTCTCGCTCTTTCGCCGCTGTCGCCATCGGTGCCGCTACTGTGCTGGGCGCTGTTGCTGCCTCTCCGGCTGTCGCACAGGCTATTGGCTGCCCCTTTGCACCAGTGCACAAGTATGAAGAACACCGTTTCTCCGGTTCTTCAACTTCGGCAGATGCTTTCAAGGTTTGGTTTAACGGTGGTGTCTACATTGAACCAATCGTCGAAACGCTGGATTTGGTTGAGCTTCAGGTTAATGACACCCAGGTCGCTCACGCTGGCGACATCATCTACAAGGACGGAGACGGCAACTTCTGGGTGAAGTAGCCTACGCAGGAAAAACAGGGCTCAATTACGGGTCTAACCCCATGGCAGATTAACCTCATCTGAATAGGGCTATAGCACTTAGCGTTGTGGAGTCACTGGTACTCTGTCTCGCACCTTTTGCAATTTCTGCCAAGAGCCCTCGTTTTCAGGAGTGTTCCACCATGGAAATCATCATCGTCGATTCTGAGGCTGAAGTCGCGAACATCGCTTCGGACTACCTCGCGTACTACGCCAACAAAGGTGGAAACCTCGGTGTAGCAACAGGATCGACCCCGCTTGCGACGTATCGAGAACTGATTCGTCGCCATCGGGCTGGTGAAGTCACCTTCAAGGACTGCAGCTTCTTCGCACTCGACGAGTATGTGGGCCTGCCCATCGAGCATGAGCAGAGCTACTACCACGTGATTCACAATGAGTTTTCCGATCACGTGGATGTCGACCCGGCGCGTGTCCATATTCCCGATGGTCTCGCAGACGACATCGGCGCAGCCTGCGAGGACTACGAACGCAAGATTATCGAGGCCGGTGGCATCGACATTCAGTTGCTCGGCATCGGCACCAATGGGCATGTCGGGTTTAACGAGCCCTCCAGCTCTTTTAGTTCTCTGACCCGCATTAAGACGCTGCACCCGCAGACCGTGCTGGATAACGCCCGGTTCTTCGACTCCGCGGACGACGTGCCGTACCACGTGGTCACCCAGGGGCTTGGCACCATTTCACGTGCGGGGCACCTCCTGCTGCTGGCCACAGGTTTTGCAAAGGCGCATGCCATTGCCGCCTCCATCGAGGGCCCGCTGAGCGCCTCGATGCCCGCGTCCGTATTGCAGCTGCACCCACGGGCCACGGTTGTCATTGACCAGGCCGCAGCAAGTGAGCTGAAGAACAAGGAATACTACGAGTTCACCTACGCCCACAAGCCACAGTGGCAGAAGGATATGTGGAAGTAGGCCCCAGCCTCCTCCCCTGCCCGACCTCACTATTCCCCAGCCCACGCACACGACTAGTCGGCACTAGTCGTCATCATTATCCATCTCCAGCTCGGGGTCTTCGGCGCGCGCCTGCTCGTAGACTTCCTTCGCAGCCGTCAGATTAATGACACCGATGACTAGTCCCACGACGATATCCGGCCATGCGCTGAACCAGAAAATGGTGACCACTCCGGCGGCGAGAATGAGCAGGTTCGCCAGGACGTCGTTACGCGCCGCCAACCACGCGCCGCGCATGAGCGCACTGTCGGCCTTGCGCAGGTTCATCAGCAAAATCGCACAGACCAGGTTGATGACCATCGCGATAATTGCCGTCACCGACAGCGTTAGTGGCTCTGGCGGCTCACCGCTAATCATCTTCCAAATGGCGGTGCCGAACGCCGCAATCGCCGGAATCAGAATCAGCCCGGCAAGGCCGAAGCTCGCTTTACGACGGCTCGCCAGCGACCACCCCAATGCGGTGAGAACCAGCAGGTTGATCAGAAAGTCTTCAAGAAAGTCTGCAGCGTCGGCGAACAGCGCTGCGGAACCAATAATTGAGGCAACAATTAATTCAATGAAGAATCCGAGAAGATTCAGGCCTGCTACCCACGCAACAATTTTGCGGGCGCGTTGATCCAAAGTTGATGAGGTAAACACGGAGGACATCGTAACGCCCGGCGCGAGTACCATCGAATCCTATGACGCACCCGCAGAAATTCCACTCAGAAATGAAGGTTCCCGGCGGCAAATTGGTTGTTGCCGACTGCGAGACCACCGGTGACACTATTTCGTCGATAAGCATTTCGGGCGATTTTTTCCTCGAACCCGATGAAGCCTACGACATTATTAATGACGCTCTCCTCGGTGCGCCTGCCGGGGACAATACGGAACGCCTACAGGCTCGCCTCGATGCGGCGCTGAAGGATTTTGAGGAGCAGTCTGGTCGCGAGGTGCGACTGCACGGTTTTGATACCCACATCATTGCGCAGGTCGTTCGACGTGCACTGACACAGGCTGTCGACTTCACTGATTTGGAGTGGGAGGTTTTGCAGCCGGGAGTCCTGCCGACGGTGATGAATGTTGCCCTCGACGAACTCCTCCTTGACCAAGTCAATTCCGGACAGCGCGGACCAACTCTGCGCTTCTGGGATTGGGATGATCGTGCCACCGTCATCGGTTCCTACCAGTCCTATGTCAATGAACTCGAACCCGAGGGCGTAGAGAAGCACGATGTGCAAGTGGTGCGTCGTCTCTCCGGCGGTGGCGCGATGTTCATGGAGGGTGGCAACTGCGTCACCTACTCGATCTATGTTCCGGAGAAGCTGGTCGCCGGCCTCAGCTACGTCGAATCCTATGAGTTCCTCGACCGCTGGGTCATCGCCGCACTCGCACAGCTCGGCGTCAATGCGTGGTACGTCCCCATCAATGACATCACCTCCGATGGCGGCAAGATTGGTGGTGCCGCACAGAAGCGCCGTGGTTCGACAGTGCTCCACCACGTCACCATGAGTTATGACATCGATGCCGACAAAATGATGGAAGTCCTGCGCATTGGCAAGGCCAAGATTGCCGATAAGGGCCTGCGCAGCGCGAAGAAGCGCGTCGATCCGCTCCGTCGCCAGACCGGTGCCAGCCGCGCGGAAGTCATTGACACGATGAAGCAGACATTCATCAACCGCTACGGCGCCACCGAGGCATCGCTTTCCGACGAGGACTTCGCTGCGGCGCAGCATCTTATTGACACCAAATACGGCACGGAGAGCTGGACTCACCGAGTCCCCTAAACGTCGCACTGCTTACTTGTATACGACAGCTGGTCGGGAAAAGGAGTTAACTAAAAGAGACAATTAAACAAAGGAGAGTCGACGTGGGCGGCGAGCGTGCAATTGGGTCCTATCCTGCGAATATGCACCAAAACCTGGTGAAGGGTTCGGCGCGCGCCGTAACAACACCGCCGTGGTGGTCTCCCCGATATCGAAGGCACCGGAATTGTGATTCACGGGCGCCCACTACAGAGCTTGAATAGCGTCGGCGAATTCACTGAGGCACCGGCCACAACGCCGCTACAGCCCCCGCGAGAGGTTCCAGCGCAGAACCGCAGGCCGGTCATGGTAGCGACCAAGCACTGACAGGGACGCAGTATTCAATGGGAAGGACTGGCCAAGTTCAATGGGCAGTTCCAACCAGGCCGTAGTGAGCGCACGCAGCGAGTGACCGTGGGCGAATAGAATCGCCTTGTCTTCACCCGATTCACGAACCCTTTTGACTACACGTTCAACGCGCTTGCGGACTTCTTCCGCGGTTTCGCCATTGGGCACACCGTGAGTCCAAATCTGCCAGTCGGGAACAGTCTTCTGCACTTCCTTCGAGGTAATCCCCTCGTAGTCGCCGTAGAACCATTCCGCGAGATCCTCTTCGACTTCGAAGTCGTGGAATCCTGCCAATCGAGCGGTCTCTTGGGCACGCTGGCGGGGTGATGCCAGCACTAGCCCAAAGTCCTTCGGATCCAGCCAGCCGTTCAGGGCCTCGGCTTCTTCCCGACCGTTGTCAGTCAGAGGAAGATCAGTTACCGATGTGTGCTGTCCAGTGCGCGACCACTCAGTTTCGCCGTGCCGCACGAGATATAAATCAGTCATAGTTCCAGCTTAGGCTTATCTGAAAGTGCGGTTAGCCGTGGCAGCCCTGCTAGCCCATCACGGGGTCACGGATCCGGCTACGAACGCTGCTTAAGTGTTTCCACTGCGCGGTCGGCAAGCTCCTCGCCAGCACCGTCATAAAGGTAGACGGCCATGTCGGCACCAACGTTGAGAAGCTGATCCTTAAACCTCTGCACCTTAGTGGTGGTAGCAACCACGGCTTCGGTGTCCTGCTTACGGATGTTCTGAATCATCGCGTAGGTCTCAGCGTGCTCAGACAGCGCCAACACGTACAGCGCTGGTTTCTTCTCCAACTCGATGTGGTGCCACAGCTCTGGGTCTGTCACATCACCCGGGATAACCTGGTAGCCCTGCTCACGCAGCTCTTCGATGCGATCCTCATCGAAGTCAACGCCGAAGACGTTCATGCCGTACTCATTAACCAACCTGCCGTAGACACCGACGCCGACGCGCCCCATACCCATGATGAGGGCATCAGCGTTATCAATAATGACCGTTGCCTCTTCTGGGACCAGGCGGTCCTCTGGGGTTTCTGGGACGAACTTCTGCAGGAAGCTGACCAGCTTGTCCTCATGCGGGACCATCAGCGAGCTGGCAATGAAGCTACCCGCCACGGCGACCGCCATGATCGAGGTCCACTCATCGGGCAGAATGTCCTGTTGCGTCGCCGCAGCCATGACAATGAGACCGAACTCCGAGTAGTTACTCAGCGTCAGGCCCGCCAACGCGCTAGTGCGCAGGGACAGTCCGGTGCGCTTGAGGATCCCGATGAAGATAGTGACCTTGAACACCAGGAACAGGACCATAATCGCGGCGATAACGTAGCCGCCAGCACTTGGCAGACCACCGAGGCCAATTTGGATAAAGAACGCGACCAGCAGCAGCTCGCGGATACTAATCAGAGCTTCCGACAGACGGTCAGAAATTGGGTGCGAGGACAGCAGAATACCGGCGACCAGGGACCCCAGCGAGCCGGACAACCCTGCCAACTCAAATGCCGAATACGAGGCAACCGCAATGCCGATACCGGTGAGAACCAGCAGCTCAGTGCGGAACATGCGGTTGGGAAGCCGCGCTGCCAGCGGGCGAATGAAGAACAATAGCGGAAGCGCCAGCGCCCACAGCTCCGGGGTCTTACCCGACGATGCCACCAGCACGCCGACCGCAATGATGTCCTGCAGAATGAGCACACCAATCGCGATGCGTCCGATGGCCGAAGCACCGCGGTTCTGCTCCTCCAAGTGGCTCATCACAAACACCGTCGACGAAAATGAAGTCGCGATGCCGATGTAAATTAGCGCGGTCACCGACAGTCCCGTGAGTTCACGCAGCGGCAGGAAACTGGCGACACCGAATAGGACGGCAAAAACTACCGTGTTTAAAAATGCGTGGCCCAACCCTGAAAAGACCACTCGCGGCGCCACGATATCCTTCGGATTTAGCTTCAGACCAATCGTGAACAGCAAGGTGGTAACACCGAGCTCGGCCAGCGAATCAATAAACGGGATTTCCTCAAGCCCCATTGCATGAACGGCAAAACCGGCCCCAAGGAAACCAATCAGCGGCGGCAGCCGAAGCAAAGAAGCACCGAGTCCGCCGATAATCGAAAACAGTATTGCTGTTAGGTATACGGATTCCACTCATCAAAGATAACGGCTGACACTACCGATTGATGCAGTGGCCAACCATTAACAGATTTTTAACACCTAACCGGGGCTAGCGCCGGTACGGGACCTCGCCCAACGCAATCGGCTGCGGGTGCTCCGCAACCCACGCGACCGCCGCCTCCGTCAGCGCATCAATGTCTACCTCACCGGCTTTGCGCTGCGTCACGACGGTCATTGCATCCTCGGCAGCCCCAACCGTCTCCAGCCAGAAGTCGGCCATCTTGACAAAGTCTTCGTCCCAGTTGACGTAGCCCATCTCCAGGGACTCGTACCCGAGCCGGCCAACGATGCGAATAACTTCGCCCTGCACAGTCGCGGCTGCGCCACCACCCGGCACCAGGTAGTTCCAGAGGTATTTAAACTGGCCATTGGTCGACTTGTCTGCGGGGACAATGATGTCACTGTGGCCGTCGTGAGGCGTAATCACGTCCGGACGTTCCGCACCGATGCGTTCGTAGAGGCAATCCATGACAGGCTGGTAAGCCTCGCGCGCCTTGTCTGACATGCGGTTGTAGCGGCGACCGAACTTGGTGAACTCTTCGCGGGCTTCGTTGTCGATTTCCGAGCCAGCTTCCAGGAGCACCTCGATGCTTTCTAGGACTCGCCGGACTGCATCGGTATCGGCTCCGGCAATGGCCTGCTTAAATGCCGTTCGACCATGACCGAGGCGGTTCTCGCGGTGAAGGTCAGCGCCATGATCGACCAGAAATCTAATGGCGTCGGGCTGATGGCTCTTCGCTGCCATGAAAAGCGGCGGATACGTGCCGGCTTCGATGTCTGCACCGCAGTCGAGCAGGAGCTTCATCTTGTCGATATCGCCAAAGTACGCATGCTCAGCCAGAGCAGTCCTGCCGAAGCGGTTCTCGGTGTTGACGTCGAGGCCCTGATCGATTAGCCAGCGCATGAGCTCCGGCGGGGTGCCACGGAGCGCTAGTGCAGTGTCTTTGCTGTATCCGAAAACCGCATTGAGTGCGCAGGTGTCATAGACGGCTTTCAGCGCATCCATGTCACCGGCTTCGAGCAGCTCTTCGAAGTCTTCGACCAATTTCTTCCGCTTCCGTGGCATGTAGTTTCCCCTTTACTTACCGCCCTCGTCCGTGGACAGCGCAGCCACGAATGCCTCCTGCGGCACCGAGACCGAACCGATGTTCTTCATGCGCTTCTTACCGGCCTTCTGCTTCTCCAACAGCTTGCGCTTACGAGAGATGTCGCCGCCGTAACACTTGGCAAGGACGTCCTTGCGCAGTGCACGAATGTTCTCGCGGGCGATAATCTTCGAACCGATTGCAGCCTGGACTGGGACCTCGAACTGCTGGCGAGGGATTAGCTCGCGCAGCTTCTTGGTCATCTTGTTGCCGTACCACTGCGCATTGTCGCGGTGGACGATAGCGGAGAACGCATCGACGGCCTCTCCCTGCAGGAGGATGTCCACCTTGACCAAATCCGCAATCTGCTCACCGGCATCTTCGTAGTTCAGCGAAGCATAACCCCTGGTGCGGGACTTCAGCATGTCGAAGAAGTCGAAGATAATCTCGCCCAGTGGCATCTTGTAGCGCAGCTCCACGCGGTCTTCCGACAGGTAGTCCATACCGCCCATCTCACCGCGCTTCTGCTGACACAGCTCCATGGTGGGGCCAACGAATTCACTCGGCACAACGATGGTGCACTTGACCATCGGCTCGTAAATTTCGCGGAGCTTGCCCTCCGGCCAGTCACTCGGATTGTGAACAGTGACCTCGGTGCCGTCCTCAATGACAACGCGGTAGACAACGTTCGGAGCCGTCGAAATCAAATCCAGGTCGAACTCGCGCTCGAGGCGGGCACGGGTAATCTCCATGTGCAGCAAGCCCAAGAAGCCACCGCGGAAACCAAACCCGAGGGCAACCGAAGTCTCCGGTTCGAATGTCAACGAAGCGTCGTTAAGCTGGAGCTTTTCCAACGCATCACGCAGGTCAGGATAGTCCTGCTGAGAGATTGGGAACAGACCTGAGTAGACCATCGGCTTTGGCTCTGCGTAGCCCTCCAGCGGCTCCTCCGCCGGCGTTGCGTTCAGCGTGACGGTATCACCGACCTTGGACTGACGGACGTCCTTCACACCAGTGATGAGATAACCGACCTCGCCGACGCCAAGTCCCTTACACTTCTTCGGTTGCGGCGAAACAATGCCGATTTCCAACAGCTCGTGCTTGGTGCCGGTGGACATCATTTGAATGACTTCACGCGGCTTGAGCTGCCCATCAACAACACGGATGTACGTGACCACACCACGGTAGGTGTCGTAGACCGAGTCAAAAATCAGCGCACGAGCAGGCGCCTCCGGATCGCCGACCGGTGCCGGGACGAGCTCACAGACTCGGTCGAGCATCTCCGCAACGCCCTCACCGGTCTTGCCCGAAACACGCATGACATCTTCCGGCTCGCAACCGATAATGTGCGCGATTTCCTCCGCGTACTTATCCGGATCCGCGGCCGGCAGGTCAATTTTGTTCAGAACTGGGATGATCTCCAGGTCATTTTCCATGGCCAAGTACAGATTGGCCAGCGTCTGCGCTTCGATGCCCTGAGCGGCGTCGACAAGCAGAATCGCGCCTTCACACGCCTCTAGCGCACGCGAGACCTCGTAGGTGAAGTCAACGTGACCAGGCGTATCAATCAGGTGCAGGACAATCTCTTCCCCCGCGTGCTGACCTGTGCTCGGAACCCACGGCAGGCGCACGTTCTGGGCCTTAATAGTGATGCCGCGTTCGCGCTCAATATCCATATTGTCGAGGTACTGATCGCGCATGTCGCGCGCCTCCACAACACCCGAGAGCTGCAGAATTCGGTCCGCCAGGGTGGACTTACCGTGGTCAATGTGCGCAATAATGCAGAAATTTCGAATCCGTGAGGGGTCCGTAAAAGTCTGCTCCGCAAAATTCTTGGTCACGTTGGGTCTACTCCGAAAAATAAAGACGTTATGGGCATTGGGGCGCGGCGTTGGCCGACCCATATGCGCCGGCCTCGAAAACCGACCAGCCGGGCTTAAATACAATCACGCACAATCTTACCTATCGATTCCCTCCGCACTAAACCTCTAGACTTAGATTCCATGAGCTCCACTTCGTCCACCGATAAAAATGAACGCGAAAGCTGGCCACGCCGCCTGCGCAATCGCATCAGCGCGCGTCTTTTCGCCGGTACCGAGTGGTTCCGCGGCCCCGACACCCTCGATGAGGCACTGTTTAAGCTCAACACGCAACTTGGGCTCGCTCAGGACACCTCGCTTTCCGACGAGTCCAAGGAGGCTCTACTTCGACTGCGAGATTCGGTGACCATCGCGCGCCCAACCGCGGAGTTGGCCCGCACAATCGTCTACAGCCCCGACATGGATGGTCAGGCCGACCCCGGCGAAGTGGTATGGATTCCGCTGCAGCTCGAAGGTGAAAATGCTGCCCTGCGCGAGCGCGCTGTGGTCGTGGTTGGGCGCCATGACCAGTACCTATTGGGCATGCTGATTTCCACCCGCAGCGAGCACAGTGAGCACCCGGAGTGGCTGTTTATCGGCAGCGGGTTCTGGAATGAAGACCCCAAGCCATCGTGGGTTCGCATGGACCGTATCTTGCTCATCCCAGAATCGGGTATTCGCCGCGCAGGTGCGATGATGCCCCGTAGGCGCTTTGAGCTCATCGCCGCCCGACTTCGCGGAGATTACGGCTGGAATTAGGCAGTAGCTGGAGTTAGGCAGCGGCTGGTATTAGGCAGCGCTGTTTGCTAGAATTCTGCAAGTTGTTTACCGTTGCGTTCCTTTGCGGCGAGCGCGGGCAGGACCTTGGGTTCGCGTTTTCATCGTCGTATAAGCGCAGTGGGCGGTTTTAACTCGCTGGTTAATTAGTTTGACCAGCAGAGGTTCGACCCGAAATTTGCACTGTGATCAGGACTTTTCTTGGTGGCGGGCGGTAACAATTCCAACTACTACGGATACAAGAGGTATTCACGATGGCAAACATCAAGTCCCAGATCAAGCGCAACAAGACCAACGAGAAGGCTCGCCTGCGTAACCAGGCTATCCGCTCCGCAGTCCGCACTGAGATCCGCAAGTTCCAGGCTGCTGTTGAGGCTGGCGACAAGGCTGCTGCTGAGGCTCAGCTGCGCGTTGCTTCCCGCAAGCTGGACAAGGCTGTCACCAAGGGCGTCTTCCACCGCAACACTGCGGCTAACAAGAAGTCCGGTATGGCTAAGGCTTTCAACAAGCTGGAGGGCTAATTCCCTTTTGGCGCTGTGCCGTTCTTGTGGCGCTTGTGCCGTGAAATTAACCGCTTCCTGCTATTTTCCGATTTCATTTCGGATGTGGCGGGAGGCGGTTTTTATTATTTAACCCCAACGCGAGTTAGTGACTGCGTTTATGGCTGGCGGCGGTGGGGCGATGCGAGTTACTGACTACGTTTATGACAAAAATGGCCTGAAAAATGGCTTGAAAGTGTCATAAACTCACACAGTTTCACATTTGCAGCCCTTTGAGCAGGGCCTGGGCCCCGCCTCCCACACTGTTGGTTGTTGATTTCCATCGCTTCGGTTCCAGCACACCGACATGCAGCCACCAACACACGGCCAGCGAATGCGGTTGCGACTCCGGTGGATTGACCGGAAAACGGGTTTGAATCAGGCCCAGACACGTATTCGCAGAACCGAGCCCCTATTCAAGCGCGATTTACATAACGTGACCTGCTGGAATGTCTTGAATCTGACAGACTTCTTGTCTATTAACCCTAAAATTGCTGCGCATTATCTGAGTATCCACGAGAATCGACTACGCCAGCACAATTTCTACAGGAAGGAACGTCATGCCGAAGACAACCTTCACAACGGTCGCGCATGCCCCAACCAACCTCGAAACCACGGTGACCTCTCGAGACATGAGCTTCACTTTGGACGAGCCTACTGACCTCGGGGGAACCAACGCGGGCATGAACCCGGTCGAGGCGCTGCTCGGAGCCCTCGGCGCCTGCAAGTGCATCGTTGTCCGCTCATTCGCCGCTGCCCACGGCATCAAGCTCAACGATGTCAAGGTTGAGTGCTCCGGTGTGCTCGATCCAGACGGTTTCATGGGGAAAAACCCGGAAGCAAAGATCGGTTTCTCCGAGATTCACACCCGCTTCCACATTGATGCAGACAACACGAGGGAGGAACTGGTCGCATTCCTCGGCTTTGTTGAATCCCACTGCCCGGTTCAGGACACGCTGTCTAACCCTGCGGCCTCGTCCTTCGAACTCGCATAGCGGAAAATCGCTGGTTTTCGCCACGGCCTCTCAAGGCTTAACGCCTATGGGACGAATGGGCCAGCTCCGCGATACGAAGCACCGACTGTTCCAGCGATAGTTCCGGCGTCGATGAGGCTCCCTTGGTGTCCGCATCCAGCTGTGCCGCAACAACCACAGCGCGAGCGACCGCCGGAGTTGACCAGGCCGAAGCCAACCGCTGAGTTTTCTCCAACTTCCACGGCGGCATGCCATAGCGGTGGGCATCCCTGCGAGCATTAACGCCACGTGCGCCGTGGAGCCGAGCTACATCACCGACCATTCCCGTGATTGCAGCCGACAGCAGTGCCGGTGCCATTCCCAGCTGCAAAGCACGGCGCATCTTCGCCAACGCTTCCCCACCCCGACCGCGCAGTGCGAGCTCGGCAATCTCAAAGCCCGAGACCTCCGCCGAAGCACCGTAGTAGGTGCGCACTGCTTCCGAGGTGACCTTGCCCGCGGTGTCTGCACAGAGCTGGGAAATAGCGGTGGCTAGTTCGCGGAGGTCTGAACCGACCGCATCCAGGACGGTATCGATGACGTCGCGACGCACCTTAACCCCGTGTGAGGCGAATTCTTCGCCAACAAAACCGGGCAAGTCGTTTCGCTTAAGCGGTTGAGCTTCGAAAAAGCGGACCCCCAACTTACGCAGGCCAGCGACCATCTTTTTCTGACGCCCCTCACCGCTGTGAAGGAGAATCAACGTGATGCCCGGCGCGGGATCCTTAACCGAATCCATCAACAGCTTGGCAGGCTCTTTGCCGGCGTCTTGGCAGTCGGTAACAACCACGATCCGGTCATCCCCAAACAATGAGGGGCTGAAGAGCTCCACCGCGTCAACAGTGGTCATGTCCCCTGCACGGATGGTGGTCACAGGCACCGAGCGTCCGCCCGGATCGGACTCCGTTGCTGCCTGCGCGCGGACGGCAGCGACAATGGCGAGGCGGGCGCGGTCTTTCAGCAGTTCCTCTTTGCCCACAATCAAATTCACGGGTGCGACGGCGCTCAATCCCGACCTCTTTTCCGCGTTGATTCCTGCGACTGTTGTTTCTAGCCTACGGGACAGCCCGGATTTCACCTTCCTCGCCAGACTTCGCCATTCGAATAGAGAGCTTGCGGCCCATCTCGCTGTGGGCACACCACAGGAATGTGCTCGGGTGTCATTACGGTTTCTCGCACGCGCGGACCACACTCGCGGGCGATAAACCACTGGGGTGAGCGGTGCGATTGGAGCGGTTGGCCGCTCACGGCTTCAGCGATATACGACGGGGATTCCACCACCACGGTTTCTGTCGTGGTGTTATCTGCGGCAGTATCCAGTACCTGGGTATGCCACGTCATTTGCTCGGTGAGTCCGAGCGCAATTCGGCACTGCCGGCTGAGCGGGGTCGGTGCAGGGTAACCAACCGATGCAACATGGTTGGCGGGTTCTCCGGCAGTACCCGCGTGAATGAGAACAATCTGGTTTTTCTCAGCACAGGCGGCAAGCTTCCACCCCTGTGGGGCACGCGCAATGTCGAGGCCGAACACCCAAATAACGGCGTAGCTACAGGCGGCCAGGACAACTGCAAAGCCACCAGCGCGGAGCGCTGCACGGGGCCACGCCCAGAGCGTCGTCAAGCATGTAAGTGTAAGCGTGCAGGAGATGACCAACGTGACCGTCCCAGTGGCGGGCGCGACGATTCCCGCAGCGAGGCGTGCGACCTGATGAATCCACCATGCGCACGGCGCGGCGCACCAGAGCAGCGCACTGACCAGCCAATTGAGATGCAGTGCGGCGGCAACGGCAGCGAGCGAACCAGCGATAGTAACCGGTGCGACGGCGGGCGCGGCGAGGAGATTGGCGAGCAGTGAGACGTGACTAATTTCGCCGATGAGAAGCGCCAATACGGGCATGGTGACCACGTGTGCGGCAATCGATACGGCGACGGCGCGGACTACTGGGGCGGGCCAGGTACCCATAACGGTGGTGGCGGACAGGCGTCTGGCAAGGGGCTCGGCAAGAAGGACTAACCCGGCGGTGGCTGCGACCGAGAGGGCGAAGCCCACTGATACCGATAGGTCTGGAGCCAGGAGAATCAACCCAATAATGCCAGCCGACAGCGCCGCGATGGCCTGGCCAGCTCGTCCTACAAGAATCGCCAACAGCCCAATGCAGCCGGTGACCACCGCGCGTAGCACTGACGGTTCTGTACCCACAATTGCCACAAAGCCATACAGGGCAAGCGCGGCGACTGCGACGCGCACCCGCGGTCCAGCCCACGAAAACACGGCTACAACAGCCCCGACAACAAGCGCAACGTTCGCTCCAGAGACCGCTGATAGATGTGAAAGCCCAGAAGCAGTCATCACATCGCCATCGGTGAGGCTAAAGCCGCGCTCATCGCCGATGGCCATGGCGGGAATCAGGCGGTCGGGACCAACGGGGAGATTCTGCGCCGAGTCAAAGAGCTGCTGCCTCACGTCAGCTGCCAGCCCCTGTGGTGGCGCGATGACCTCAACATCACCGCGCAGATTCAGCTGGATACCACTAATGCAGGGCTTGCTGGCCACACGTATACCGGCTGTGGATTCAATTACGGTGTCTCTCGTGATAGCCAACAGTGACTCGTCGCCGAAAGCCGTCACCTGCCCCGGAAGACCTTCGATGCGGGCCTTCGCACTGGCCCCAAACTCGGTTGCTTTCGGCTCGGTGACGAGGCGCAATTGCACTTTCGCCATCCCACCAATGTCCTCATAGAGCTCATGGGCTCGGGCTTGCGCTATGCGGATTCGCGTGGCCACCGCAACGCTGGCCACCGCCACAGCTGGCACCACGATAGTGGCGATTGCTCGCCAGCCGGAGGTCACCGCACCTCTGCCCCATCGCCACGACCAACGCTGCCACGCCCACGGCAACGCCACCGCAGTCGCGATTGAGCTCGGTACCACAACTATCGCCCATTCTGGGCGCATGATCACCGCCACCGCAGTCGCCCACGCCAACACCGCTGCTGGCACTAGCCGCACATCGAGCCCAGCACGAGCGCGCAGGTCAGACGGTGGTGGCATCGCGCAGAGCCTCTACCTTCGCCGGGCCGATTCCCGGTACCTCCTCAAGTGCGTCGATACTCGCAAAAGGCCCGTTCTTTTCACGAAAGTCAATGATTTTGGTCGCTGTTGCGGGTCCAATTCCGGGCAATTCCTCCAGCTGCGTAGCAGTGGCGGTGTTGATGTTGATCTTTCCGTCAGAGCCACCCGGGTCAGCCCCGCCTGCAGCACCGGCGCCAGAACCGCCAGAAACATCGGAACCGCCCTCCGCCGTCCCTGCTGGCAGCGCCTCTGTCCCGACCACAATCTGTTGACCATCTACCAACGGTGCCGCCAGGTTCACGCTGGCAGGATTAGCCTCCGGCAAAAGCCCACCCGCACGCTCAATTGCCTCCACCACCCGCGCACCCACTGGCACCTCCACCACGCCAGGATTCACAACCAACCCCACCACCGACACAATCAACGGCCCCACCTGTGCCTGAGCGTTAGTCTCCTGCCCCGGACCGCCAGGCGCCTCCGCTGGGGTTTCGGTCGTCTCCGGTGTCGTCCCCGCGACAGCCGCGTCCTGCACCGCAGGCATCTCCACCTGCGGCGTCGACGGCCACACCACCGCAGCGATTGCTCCAACAGCCAACACCGCAATCACAAGGCACGCAGCCATCGCCACCCGCGGCGTCACCACCGCCCGGCGCGTGGAAAAGTCCACCGCCATGCGCTTGTCTTGATCAATCGGTTCCAGATAGTCCGCCAGCCGATTCCGCAAATTCGTCACGATGCGCACCCTAGCGCCCCGCACCACACCCCACCTTGACGAAAGCACTCATCAAGGCGTCATCTGTGGATAAAAAATGACCTGTGGAGGTTATCCACAGGCCAGATCATCTTCGCAGTTCAGCCGCTACTTCTTCTCGTCGCCGTCATCATCACGCTTGTCGCTTGACGACGACTCCCGCGATTTCTCCCCATCGGTGCCAAATACAGCTCCCTCGGGATCGGACTTATCGCGCAGCGCCAAATCAGAGATAGCCTTCGCCAGACGCTCAGCTTTATCCAGAGCTGCTTGGCGATTCTCACTCCACGTTGGCAATTTAGAAACCGCCGTGGTGAAAAGCGGAATTCCCTGTTCATTAGTCACTACTGTGCGATGGATTCGTTTATTGCGGTTGCGACTGGCAGCCGGATTCTCAACTACCTTCACCGCAGCCTGATCGGTGATCGGCTCACCTGGGTCTGTGGTGCCAGCGTTTTCAGCCGAACCGTCCGTGTCAGCAGAGTCACCGGAATTGTCTATGTTCCCGGAATCGTCGTCTACCGCGTCTGCA
This sequence comes from Corynebacterium sp. LK10, assembly GCF_008042455.1. Classification (NCBI taxonomy): domain Bacteria; kingdom Bacillati; phylum Actinomycetota; class Actinomycetes; order Mycobacteriales; family Corynebacteriaceae; genus Corynebacterium; species Corynebacterium sp. LK10. Next base: position 48,651 of record NZ_NOVT01000018.1, on the reverse strand, counting down.
GCCACAGCATCAACAGCAGGCGCGTCACTCTCCTCCACACTGTGGAGCAGCGCTGTCACGCCCATCTCTGTTTCAAAATCCATGGCATTCGAATCAATCGAGCCACCGGAGACCATGCCAACTGCATAGGCTCCCTGCCCGACATGAGCGGTAAGAGACTCCGGCAAATCCAGGATTCTAAACCGGGTATCGTCGGGTAGCTCTTCGGCAAGCATGGCCTGGAGCTCGTGAACGTCGTCAAGCGCATCGGAATGATGCAGCAATACCGCAGGCGGACGGTTCGCCGATGACGCGGACCGCACCATCTTCGTGGCAAAATCCACCATGCGCTGCTTGACCTTCGCCTCTGTCCGACACTTGGCGACCAGCGCTAGTGAGCCATCTTTGATGCCGACGATGGGCTTGATAGCGAGAGCCGTAGAAAGCATCGCTTGGCCCGCGGAGATGCGACCGCCACGACGTAGCGAATCAAGCTTTGGTACAAACAACCAGAGTCGATAGCGCTGCAGCACATCACGCGCTACATCGGCAACCTCATCACGACTGGCCCCGGCCCTCGCAGCCTTGGCCGCCGCGATGGCAGCGGCACCGACTCCAGCTCCGACGGTGTCGGTATCGATGACGGTCACACGGTCCAGCGCACCAGCAGCGGTGACAGCGTTAGACCAGGTAGCGGACATTCCCTTGCCAAGATGCAGGGCGACAACGCCAGCGTCAGAACCATCCTTGTTGGAGCGTTCCAGCGCACGCGCATATGCGGCGCACAGCTTCAGTGGACTGACTGCCGACGTGGTGACGGCGTCTTCATTGATGTCATGGCCGATGGGAACCACGGTGATGTCGAGCTTGCGGGCAACCTCGGGCATCAAGCACGCGGTGTCATCAACAACAATGCGAACGCGACCGTCACCGGGCATGGCGGCCTCCTGAAGAATCAGAAACCTGCGACTCCCGCTCGCGGACCTTCGCGTTAAAAGCATTCAGGTACCAGGAGGTCTCACCATTGACGCGCGTGCGCTGCTCCATTTCGACCCACGCAGTGTTGCCCAGGCCGTTGAACGTGCTGAAGTAGTCGCGCGGCATCTGCAGCAGGGCTGCGGTAGCGGCAGCAATGGCACCACCGTGGGACACGAGCACAAAGGTATCCGACTCCCAATCGGGGTTGGCCGCTAGCTCAGCAATGACCGCCAGCATTCGGTTGGAGACCTCAAAGCGGGTCTCGCCGCCCTTGGGTGCCCAGTTGAGATTATGGCGCCAGTGGTCACGCATACCGGGAAACGCGGAGTCAATCTCGTCGTAGGTGCGCTCTTGCCATTCACCGAGGTTGGTCTCACGCAGGCGCTTATCAAAACTCAACTCTGCACCGGTGGCCTCGGCTAGCGCGCGGGCGGTGTCGGCTGCCCGGGTCAGGTCAGAGGACACGATTTTTGTGATTCGCGGTTCAGCCTCCGCCAGGTACTGCGCCGCAGTACGGGCTTGCTCGCGACCAACGTCGGAAAGCTGCGTGTCCAGCTGTCCCTGAATGCGGCCGGTAGCGTTATACGAGGTCTGCCCGTGCCGCAGCATAATCAGGCGACGTCGAGCGGCAACATGTGCCTCGCGTGAGCCCGCCACAATTAAAACTCGTCCGTGTCCGGGTTTTCGGCAGCCAGCGGAATCTCGTCGATAGAACGAGCATTGCGGGCGGAATCTTCGCCGTCCTCGTTGCTCGGCTGCTCGATGCCCTCGACCTCGATGCGCGGGCAATCGCGCCACAGTCGATCCAGGCCGTAGAAGTCGCGTTCTTCACTGCGGAAGACATGCACGACAATGTCGCCGTAATCCAGCAGCGCCCAACGTCCCTCACGGACACCTTCGCGGCGAACCGGCTTTGCGCCGAGGTCACGCAGATCGTCCTCAATTTCGTCGACGATTGCGGCAACCAGACGCTCATTGTCAGCACTGACCAGGACGAATGCGTCCGTAATCACCACCGGGCCAGAGACATCGAGAACAACGACGTCCTCACCCTTTTTGCTATCGGCGGCCTTCGCCGCGGCGGTCGCCAGCTCAATGGCGCGTGGTTGTGCAGTCACGAAAGACTTCAGCTCCTTGTGATTAAAAGTCGTGAAAAACAGCGTTTGTACTTGTAACTTACCGTCTCAGCGGGATTTTGCTAACTTTCAGTCCGCGGTATCGGACTTCGCATCCACCGATGCCGCATCCTCGGAGGTCGAGTTCACCGATGCGGGGCCCACAGAACCAACCGTGCCCTCAGCAGACTGGTACAGACCCCGCTTAGCGATGTACTGCACCACGCCATCCGGCACCAAGTACCAAACAGGGCGTCCTGCCTCCGCACGCTTTCGACAATCGGTAGAAGAAATAGCCATGGCGGGAATCTCGATGAGGTGCAACCGTGAAGCGTCGATTCCTTCCAGGTCCTCTGCCCGCAGGTGAACCCCTGGACGAGTGACACCGACGAACGTTGCTGCGTCGAACATCTCCTCCCAGTCCCGCCACGTCATAATCTTCTGCAGCGCATCGGCACCGGTAATGAAGAACAGATCCGCGTTGGGATAGATGACCTTCAAATCCCGCAGCGTATCGACGGTATAGGTCGCACCCGGCCGATCAATATCAACCCGCGAGACCGAAAACTGCGGGTTCGACGCAGTGGCAATGACCGTCATCAGGTAGCGGTCTTCGCTGTGAGAGACCTTCCGGCCGCGCTTTTGCCACGGTTCACCCGTGGGCACGAAAAGCACAAAGTCGAGGTCAAAACGGTCTGCCACCTCGCTGGCGGCAACCAGGTGACCATTGTGAATGGGGTCAAAAGTGCCACCCATTACGCCAATGCGCTGCCGGGGCGCTTCCGCCGACTTCGCTGTCAACGCGGCGTGTACTCGCGACCGCACACTTTTCTTGCGCTTAATCATGACTGGCACTTTACCTGGGCACTACGGACGAGTCTGTCCACGACCAGCCAGAACCCACTTGCTGCTGGTCAGCTCCGGCAGCCCCATGGGCCCACGGGCGTGCAGTTTCTGAGTGGAAATACCAATCTCTGCGCCGAAACCGTACTGCTCACCATCGGTGAATGCAGTGGAGGCATTGACGCTGACGGCAGCAGCATCAACACGGTCGACGAACTCCTGGCACACGCCCCAGTCACGTGCAGAGATAGCTTCCGTGTGGCCCGAGGAGTACTCAGTGATGTGATCCGTCGCGGCCACCACACCGTCGACGATGCGCGCTGCAATGTCTAGCGAGAGGTACTCATCCGACCAGTCTTCCGCCGTCGCAGGAATGACCTCACCGGTCCACCCAGAGGCCGCCAGATTATCGACATCGCCGTGGACCGCAACGCCAGCGTCGGCAAGCGCGTCCAAAATGCGGACCTGATCCTGCGCGGACAGCGCCGAGTCAATGAGAACCGTTTCAGTGGCGTTACAGACGCTCGGACGGCGGGTCTTGCCGTTAATCATCAGCGCAATCGCTTCGTCGATATCGGCGGAAGCATCGATGTAGATGTGGCAGTTACCGGTACCGGTCTCAATGGTCGGCACCGTTGCCTTCGTCACGACGGCCTCAATCAGACCGGCACCGCCGCGCGGAATCACTACGTCAACCAGGCCGCGGGCAGTTATGAGATCTTGCACGGAATCGTGGGTCTCACACGGCAGCAGCTGAACAAGGTCCTCCGGTGCATCGTGGTTGGCCAGCACCTCACGCAAAACCGCGACCAGCTGCGTGTTGGAGTGGACGGCGGACTTGGAGCCACGCAGCAAGGCCACGTTGCCCGACTTCAGCGCCAGACCAAAGGCATCGACAGTAACGTTCGGGCGAGCCTCGTAGACCATGCCCATCACGCCCAGCGGAACGCTGACCTGGGAAAGCTTAATGCCGTTGGGAAGAGTGCTGCCCCGCAGCACCTCGCCTACCGGATCCGGCAGGGCCGCAACCTGGCGCAGCCCACCGGCAATACCCTCAACACGATCGGCGTCAAGACGCAGGCGATCCAGCAGGGAGTCACTAAAACCACGGGCCTTACCGGCCTCGATGTCCTTGGCGTTGGCTACCAGAATCTCTTCAGTACGGGCGACCAGCGCATCTGCTGCGGCCAGCAGGAGCTCGTTCTTGCGTGCCGACGTAAAGCGAGCCAGCTCTCCCGCGACAGCCTTGGCACGCTGTGCCTTATCTAAAACCTCGGCGCGCTCAGCAGCACGCTCCGGACTAAGAGCCGAATCCTCGGCAATGCCCTGTTGATTGGTGTTAGCAGTTTCGTTCGTTTGAGCAGTCATGCCTACCAGCATAACTAGAGTGAGACATCATTTGAGGGAATTAGCTCAGCAACCCAAGGAAAGATGTAATTCATCAACAGCAGGAACACGATGACGGCAATCACGATGGTGATGGTCGCTTTCACCCACCACGGACCCGGCAGGGATCGCCAAAAAGCTGCGTACATCTAGTTGACCTCCTTGGTCTCAACACCGGCGAGAACCGCGTGAATAATGAGCCGATGAGTGTTGTCCCACTGCGGATGGCAGGTAGTCAGCGTAAGTAGAGTCGCGTTACCGACCGGATTGAGGACATCGGCGCGGTCTGGAGTGACAATGTGCTGGCCGGGAATCTCGGGGACGTTAGTTCCTTCTGGCACGCAGTCGAAGCTTTCCCCTGCGCCAGCCATACCGTCGACCGGTAATACCTTGTAGCGGTAAATAGCATCACGCGTCTCTACAGTGATGTCATCGCACGTCTGCAGGCGGTCAATGTTGTCAAAGGGAGCTCCGTGGCCGTCACGATGGGCGGCATAAGAACTGTTGCCCACCTGCCCCGGAAGGGCTGTGCTCGGATAATGGCCGGGGCCACCGCGCAAAACTTCCTGAGAGACACCTTCGAATACGACCAAATCGCTAAAACCGGCCTTTGGAGCGGAAATCATCGCCACCGCAGAGCCAGGCACCCAAGAGCCCTCAACAGCTGGCTCCGTGCCTTCTGGCGCCTGAGCTGAGGCCGATGCCGGTGCGGACCATGCCTGCTGCAGCTCATCACGAGCCTGCTGCTGAGCTTTCCCGGTTTCAAGACCAGACCAGTACAGCAGATAAAAGGCGAAGAGCGCCACCATCACTCCAGCGGTCAAGAGCAACTCGCCGATGACGCCAATAATTTTCGATAACACACTTAGGATTATGCCCGAAAGTTCCTCATCCAGGCAGTCCGCGCTCAGGCACTCCTCCCCCAGCCAGTCCGCACTCAGCTAGTCCCCACTCAGCCGGTCTTTGCCGAGGCACCTCTGTCCGGGCGCGCCCAGGTGCGCGTCTTTAAGCGCTGCAGCTCTCAGCGCAACGCTCTCCTAAGCGCGGGAGGCGAAATCCGACAGGTAGTCGGCATGGACGACAGGCTTCTGCATGTCATTCGGCAATTCCTCGGTGTGGTAGCCGATCATGCCCAGCAGTTCTTCAGAGTCATAGTTGACCTCGCCGCGTCCGATGACCTCACCGCTCGGGCCAATCAGGTCGACGATGTCACCAGCGGAGAACTCACCGTCAACCGAGGTGATACCGACCGGGAGCAGCGACTTGCGCATGCGGGTCACAGCGTCGACCGCGCCGGCATCCAGGCGAAGCAGGCCCGAGCTATCCGCTGCGTAGAGCATCCAGAACTTCCAGGCGCTCAGGCGGTTGTCCTTCGCGGCGAAAGCGGTTCCCACGTCTGCCTGGTCAAGTGCTCGCTCAATGTTGGACGCAGAAGTCAGCAGCACCGGCACCCCAGCACGCGAAGCCAGGCGTGCGGCAGACACCTTCGAGGCCATTCCACCGGTGCCCAGTGCCCCACCGTCACCGGCGATAACACCACGTAGGTCGTTACCGCTGCGCACCTCTGGCACAAAGGTCGCACCTGGATCGGCCGGGTTGCGGTCGTAGAGGCCGTCGACGTCGGAAAGCAGAATCAGTGCATCGCAGTACGCCAGGTGACTGACCAGGGCGGCCAGGCGGTCGTTGTCGCCGAAGCGGAACTCCGAGGTCGCGACCGTGTCATTTTCGTTGACAATTGGCACTGCACCCAGCTGGCGCAGGCGGTCGATAGTGCGCTGAGCGTTGCGGGCACGCGAACGCACACCTGCATCGTCCGAGGTCAAAAGCACCTGCGCAGAAGTGCGGCCATAGCGCAGGAAGGAGCGTCCCCACTCCTGTGCCAGGCGCACCTGCCCCACCGCTGCAGCCGCCTGCTTGGTCGCCAAATCAGTGGGACGCGAAGTCAGCCCCAGCGGCCCCATTCCGGATGCCACCGCGCCGGAGGACACGACAATGACATCGCTAAAGCCCATACGCTTTTCCAGGGCATCGGCAATGAAGTCGATGCGTTCGGGATCGGTACGACCGTCAGATCCGGTCAACGAGGAAGAACCAATCTTCACCACGACACGCTTCGCGGTCCGAATTGCCTCACGAGTCTCGGAATCGAAACCGCCTTTGGTTCCCGGAGATAAATTCTCAGTCGCCTTTTCAATCTCAGCGACGGTGGATTCGGGATTGTCGTGAAGCAGCTCGTCGACCTCCTCACGGGAAATCGGCGCGTCCGATTCAGACTTCGGCGCGGTAGCTACCGGGGCATCTAATGCATCTGCTCCAGTGACGTCAACATCGTTGGCAACGGTGTCGGAAGGGATAACTGACTCACTCATTTCACTAATGGAAAACATGACGGTCTAATGTAATTCTGACTATATAATTGTTTAAACAATCAGTGACAAAATGCAAGTTTGAAGTCTTCGCTTGCCGACGACGCTGGCGCCCGCGACTATGAGTACCGGTCGCGAATAGCCTCTTCGCCATCCCCGAAATCGTACTCGTCAATCAGACCACGGCGGGCCTGCGATGCACGCTTACGCTGCTCAGCGCTAGTGCGCTCGTTGACGTAGAGACGATCGTCGGTACCACGGCCACTCGGCACGAAGTCATCGGTGCCCGCGACCTGCTGCGGGTACCACTCGAAGGTGAGATAGGAAATCGTCACCGGGCAGCCAACCGTTGCCCCAGCCTTTGCCAGGGCATCTTCTACACCAAGCTTGGCCAGGCGGTCAGCCAAGTAGCCGACTGCCTCGTCGTTTTCGAAGTCCGTCTGGTTAATCCAGCGTTCCGGCTTACGGCCACGCACAATGAACCCATCTGGGGTATTCGGATCGCGCTCGATGGTGAAGTCCGCGCCTTCGCGCTTCTTGCCGCGCACACCTTCCGGACGGATGACCGCACGGGGCTCCTGCTCTGTTGGCAACGGATGCGCCTTGCGGTAGGCGGCAATCTGATCCTTCAGGCCGTAGGTCAGCTCCTTGAGTCCCTCGTGCGTCACCGTAGAGATCTCATAAATCGGCCAGCCGAACTTCTCCAGCTCCTCGCGCTGCATGTCAATCATCTCGCGAGCATCGGGCAGGTCAATCTTGTTCAGCACGATGACGCGCGGACGCTCTGCGAGATCCCCAAGCCCCACGTCGGCCTTCAGCACCGACTGGTAGTTGGCGAGTTCCGTCTCCAACGCCTTGATGTCAGAGACCGGATCGCGGTCGCCCTCCAGCGCAGCAGCGTCAACCACATGAACCAGCACAGCGCAGCGCTCAATGTGACGCAGGAAGTCCAACCCAAGACCTCGGCCTTCAGATGCCCCCGGGATAAGACCCGGCACATCTGCGATGGTGAAGGACTCGTAGCCAACGTTGACTACACCCAGGTTCGGCTGCAGCGTGGTAAATGGGTAGTCACCAATCTTCGGCTTAGCAGCGCTCATGGTGCTGACCAGCGAGGACTTTCCGGCTGACGGGAAGCCCACCAGTCCAACGTCTGCCATGGATTTGAGCTCCAAGACAAGATCCTTGGCCTCACCCGGCTCACCGAGGAGAGCGAAGCCCGGCGCACGGCGGTTCTTGTTCGCCAGCGCTGCGTTGCCCAGGCCACCGTAACCGCCCTCAGCGGCAATGAAGCGGGCACCCTTACCTGTCATGTCCGCGAGCACTTCCCCATCCTCGGTCATGACAACCGTGCCCTCCGGCACTCCGAGAACCAGGTCCTCACCACGAGCACCGTTGCGGTGATCGCCCGCGCCCGGCTTACCGTTGGCAGCCTTGATATGGGGGTGGAAGTGGAAGTCCATCAGAGTGTGAATCTGCGGGTCGACGACCAGCACAATGTCGCCACCGTGGCCGCCGTTACCGCCATCGGGACCGCCGAGTGGCTTGAACTTTTCACGCAGCACCGAGTTACAGCCGTGACCACCGTCGCCGGCCTGCAAATGCAGTACGACACGATCTACAAAACGAGACATAAAATCACACACACTTCCGAGCGGAGAGCCATCATCTAGTGCCTGGAGTAATGCCCTAATTTAAGCGAGCCGACGGGCAGAAGTCTAGGCGGTAACAAAACGCTGCCTCGCAACCTAAAAGCGCGAAACAGTACATAAACAACAAAAGAGCCGATTACCTTTCGCAGTGGGAAAGGAATCGGCTCTTCTGCAAGGCAGTTAAACCTGCCTCAAATTCAACGTTGCAGTAATCCTATGTGGACAACCGAGGGTTGTTCTTAGGAGTTATTCTCAACGATGCTGACAATGCGGCGGTTACGGCGGGTACCGAACTCGACTGCGCCTGCCTTCAGAGCGAAGAGAGTGTCGTCGCCGCCACGGCCAACGTTCTCACCCGGGTGGAACGAGGTACCGCGCTGACGAACGAGAATCTCGCCTGCCTTAACCTGCTGGCCGCCGAAGCGCTTCACGCCGAGGCGCTTAGCTTCGGAGTCGCGGCCGTTGCTGGTGCTGGATGCACCCTTCTTAGTAGCCATGATTTTCTCCTAGGGAAAAGCTAATTGGAATTTCGGCGGTTTACTTGGAGACGCCGGTAATCTTCAGAACAGTGAGCGGCTGACGGTGGCCGTAGCGGCGCTTGTAGCCAGTCTTGTTCTTGTAGTGCATGCCGCGGATCTTCGGGCCCTTAGCGGCCTCGACGATCTCTGCGTTAACGGTAACGTTGGCAAGCTTGTCGGCATCCGCAATGACATCTGCGCCATCGACGAGCAGAACCGGGGTGAGAGCCACGGACGAACCCGGCTCACCCTCGATCTTCTCGACCTTGACGAGGTCACCTTCGGCAACCTTGTACTGCTTGCCGCCGGTCTTGACGATCGCGTACATAGGAGGGCTACCCCTTTATCTGAGAAACTCGACTCAAGGAATCTTTGTAATTCCTTGACTGGACAATGGAATTGCGATTAGTTGCGTGTGCAGAACACTTCAGGGACATACCCGAAAGCCAAATCCGAGTAGATTTCCCCGCTCTGGCCGTTTCCTTACCACCAGCGCCTCAAGCACCAGTGGGCATGACCAGATACGCCTACTAATCAGCGACTGGTCAAGAGTAGCGAAAAATCCCCCTAAATTACAAACTGCCCGAGTAAGACCCTGTCCCCCATCGGTTTTCACGGTCTTCCCGGGCAGTTTCCGAAGCCACTTTCCACCCCCTGCTTTAGGGAACGGAAAACAACCTTCTATCTGGCCTTATTTCAGATTTCCAATCTCTAGTTCTGGCCACTTCGGCGCACCGCACGACGCACGCGGCGACGACGATTGGCCGGTTTCGTCTCCGGCGCCGCAGCACCGCGATTAGCCTGCTTCTGCTCTGGCTTAGTAGCGCGGTTTGAAGCGCCCTGTCGCTGCTTCGGCGCAGTCGCTTCGGCATCGCTTTGCGACGAGACCCTGCGCACCGCCCGACGGCGATTACGGCGAGCTCCCGTGCCCTGGACCGCTACGACCTCAACCCGTGACTTGCCCGAGCGGCGTCCACCGCCACTGCGGTTGGCGCTGCGGTTGGTGCTGCGGTTGCTGTCATCGCGGTTGTCTTTCGCACGATCTCCACCCTTGCTGCCTTCAGCGTCGGCCTTTGGCTTAGTGGACTCGAAGTCCTCGCGACGCGGTGCGCGATCCGAGCGGGAGTTACCGCGCGTCGGACGACGACGGCGTGGAGAACGCTCGAACGCCTCCTTCGCCTCCTCATAGGTCTGGGACTCCTCGGCCACAGCCTTACCGGTCTTGTTAGCGTTGCCGCTCTTGCCATCCTTGGCTGGCTCCCTCACGTCTGTGGTGGAAGCTGCCTGAGACTCAGCCTGAGGCGCAGTGGTTTCATCCACAGCAGTACGACGCACAGCGCGACGACGGCGACGTCGAGCGCTAGCGCTGCTGGAGCGTTCAGCCTCACCACGGCCTCCACCGGAGCCACCGTTATCGGTGCGCTCGGCACGCTCAGCACGGGTCGGGCGCTCCGAACGCTTGCGACGATCACCATATTCTTCGTCGCGGTCATCGGCGTCGCGTGCAGCCGAATCAACGGCAACATGCTCCGCTACCCTGCGACGCGTAGCCCGACGGCGGCGGCGCTGCCCCTCCTGCGGCATGTAACGGTCATCCGACGGCTCCTCTGGGTCCTTCTCACGGGCTTCCGCAACAGCTGCGGCAGCCAGAGCAGCCAGGTCATCGGAGTTCTCCGATTGCTCAGTACGCTCGCGGCGCTCCTGACGGCCACGGTCGTTCTGTCGCTGCTCATCGTTTCGGCCCTGGCTCTTACGAACCCGGCGACGACGCGGCGGCTTCGGCTCATCGTTCTCAGAAGAGACAATGACAGCTTCGACAGCAGCTGCGACACGCTTGTCGGCTGCGTCCTTATCGCGCTGGTTGGTCTCCGTGTCGTCGTCACGCGTTGCCTTGGAAGAGCCTGCCTGGTCGCCCTGATCGCGGTGCATGGCCAGCGCGGCCGGGTGGTTGGCCGGATTGTGCTCCGAGCGCGACTTGTTGCGGCGCTTGGACTTACCCTGCTCGTCGTTGCGACGGCCATTCTTGTGGCCACGGCCCTGATTGTCCTGCTCAACCGGATCGATGTGGATAATCAGACCGCGGCCATTGCAGCAGCTACACGGCGTGGAGAAGGTCTCCAGCAGGCCTGTGCCCAGACGCTTGCGCGTCATCTGGACGAGGCCGAGCGAGGTGACCTCGGAGACCTCGTGACGCGAGCGGTCGCGGCCCAGGGCCTCCTTCAGACGGCGCAGCACCAAATCCTGGTTTTCCGGCAGCACCATGTCGATAAAATCGACGACAATCATGCCGCCCAGATCCCGCAGACGCATCTGGCGGACGATTTCCTCAGCGGCCTCCAGGTTGTTGCGAGTGACCGTCTCTTCCAGGTTTCCGCCAGCGCCGGTGAACTTACCGGTGTTGACGTCGATGACCGTCATGGCCTCGGTGCGGTCGATGACCAGCGTGCCGCCCGAAGGCAGCCAGACCTTGCGGTCGAGTGCCTTGGCCAGCTGCTCATCGATGCGGAAGTGCTCGAAGACATCGGCGCCGCCGTGCTCCTTGGCGAAGTAGCGCTGCAGTCGCGGCTCCAGCTCCGGCGCCAGGTCGCCGATGTAGTCCGTCACTGTGTTCCACGGGCGATCGCCCTCCACCACGAGACGCGAGAAGTCCTCGTTGAAGACGTCGCGGACGACCTTGACCAGCATGTCTGGCTCTTCGTACAGCGCAATCGGCTTTGCTCCACGCTTCGCCTTCGCCGCCTCGGAGGCTTCCCAGATCTCCTGCCACTGCGTCTCCAAGCGCTTAATGTCGGCCTCGATGGCCTCCTTGGATACACCCTCGGCGGCGGTACGGATAATCGTGCCCGAGCCCTCCGGCGTAACCTCGCTCAGAATCGACTTCAGGCGCTTGCGCTCCGGCTCCGGCAGCTTGCGGGAAATACCCGCGCTACGGCCGCCCGGCCCGTACACCAGGAATCGACCAGCCATCGAAATGTGGGTGGTCAGACGCGCACCCTTGTGACCAATCGGGTCCTTGGACACCTGGACGAGAATCTGGTCGCCGGCCTTCAGCGCATGTTCAATCTTGCGCGAACGCGACTTCGTGCCCAGCAGCTTCCAGTTCAGGTCACCTACGTAAATGACACCGTTGCGGTCGGTTCCGATATCGATGAACGCCGCTTCCATGCTGGGCAGGACGTTCTGCACGCGACCGAGGTAGATATTGCCGATCTGCGTGGTCTGCGTGTCAGAGGTAACGAAGTGCTCGACCAGCAGGTCATCTTCCAGCACACCCACCTCAGTGACAATGCCCGCGTGGTCATGGCGCTTGCGCTCACGCACCACCATCGTGCGCTCCACCGACTCACGACGAGCCAGGAATTCCGCCTCCGAGATTACGTGGCGCTTGCGCGATTCCTCACGACGCTCGATACGGCGACGTCGCTGCGCCTCCAGGCGAGTCGATCCCTTAATCGCCTGCGGCTCCTCGACCTCTTCGCGGGTTTCCTCTTCCTCGCGCTCTGTGTTTTCGGTGGTCTTCTCCGCTTGTTGCGCGTCATCATTACGACGCCCACGTCCACGACGGCGACGACGCGGGCGCGGCTGACGCTCCGTTTCGCTTGACGACGAGCCGTCCTGCCCCTCCCCCGCGTTGTCATCGGTGCCCTGGTTGGAGGCACCGCTGTCAGCCGAAGCTGCATCCTCGGTGGCCGAATCCTTGGCCGAGGCCGGAACAGCCTGCGGAGCCAGGAAGATAGGCGCAAACGCGGTCTGCTCTTCCGCAACCGGCGGCTCCGGAACTGCCGGCGGCTCGATATCTTGCAGGGCTTCGTCCTGAGTTGCCTGCGTATCCTGCGGCTCTTGCGTTTTCTGCGGCTCTTGCGCTTCCTGAATTTCCTCTGCTGCTGGAGCGCTGGTCGTGCGGACCGCACGGCGAACTCGGCGACCACGACGTGTGGTCACTGCAGCGCTCTTTGCAGCAGGTGCTTCGGCGGAAGCTTCCTCAGCGGAGGTTTTCTCAGCGGTCTCGGCTACGGTGTCGGAAGCCTTTTTGTCGGCAGCCTTCTTATCGGACGCCTTCTTCGACGACGACTGAACGACAGCCTCAACAGCTTCCTCGACGACCGAGTTCGAGTCCTTCGGCTCGTCCTTCGCTGCGGTTTCTTCCGGAGCGCCAGCGGTCTTCTTCACAGCCCGCTTACGTGTTGCCCGCTTCTTAGTCGTGCTCTTCTTCTCTGCGCTCTGCTTCTCTTCAGCCTGCTTCTCTGCGCTCTGCTTTGCCGAGGATTTTCTAGCCGAGGCCTTCTTGGTGTCCTTCTTCTCGGTCACTTCCTCGGCAGGCGCTGCGTCCGACTCCGCTTCGCTCTTGGCTGCCTTCGGCGCAGCCTTCTTTGTGGCCTTCTTCGCAGCCGACTTCTTGCCGCTCTTCTTCGCAGCTGGCTTCTTCTCGGACTTAGCTGCAGTTTGCTCGTCCGACTTCTCATCTGCCGCGTTCGGCTTACCTGCCGACTGTTTTTCCTTCGCGGCTGGCTTTTCGCCGGTTGGCTTGGTCGCAGCGGATCCGTCGTCAAGCGAGGCATCCTCTGGATGATCACCGATGAAATTCAGCACTGCGTCGAGCTGATTTTGATTAATGGTGGACGCAGCGGACTTTACGACGATCCCCGCGTGCCCCAGTGCTTCGATGGTTTCCTTCGAGGTCAACCCCAAGCTCTTGGCCAGGTGGTGGACTCGGGTTTTCAGAGCCGCTGACTCACGATCAAATTCGCGTGCCTTAGCGACAACATCCTGGCTGAAATTTGCCACTGTATTTGTTTCTCCTTGACACCCCACCACGCAAAACCCGACAACAGGAAGCACACTCTTTGTCATTCCATGTGCGCCTACATCCGTTGTGGCCTTGGAAACCAGGCGGAGCAACGATGTTGCGACAGCCACTTCATTTGCGCCAAATGCGCAGATAGAGGGCCGAAAACGATGAACAATTATGAAAGTCTTATTGGCAGGCCTACCGGCTGACTCGGGGATTCAGCGATCACATGCGGCATATTTCATCCGCCGGAGCGAACTCCCGGGCACTACTGCTGCTGTCCATTGTCGCACATATCGAGCAGGTGGCGCGCACCGACATTGGTGGCGGCGGGCCAATCCGAGTTACTGACTGCGTTTATGACAGAAATGGCCTGAAAAATTGCCGGAAAGTGTCATAAACTCCTACAGTTTCACATTTGCAGCCCGTGCCCGCATTCACACGTGCAGCCCGCTGAAGGGCCGCCCCACGGTCGTCGACAAGCAAAAAGCGCCGAACCGGCAAACAATTGCTTGCTCAGTTCGGCGCCAGTTCAACGCTCACGGGTCAATGCTGAACCGTCAACGTTTAGAGGTTCGGGAACCAAATACCAATCTCGCGCTCAGCGGACTCCGGAGAATCGGAACCGTGAACAACGTTGTTAGCAACCTCAAGTGCGAAGTCACCGCGGATGGAGCCCGGAGTTGCGGCCTCAACCGGGTTGGTGCCGCCAGCGAGCTGACGCCACGCAGCGATTGCGTTCGGGCCCTCGATAACACCAGCGACCAGCGGTGCAGAGGTGATGAAATCAACCAGCTCACCAAAGAACGGCTTATCGACGTGCTCTGCGTAGTGCTCCTTCGCAGTTGCCTCGTCAGCAACACGGAGGTCAAGCGCGACCAGCTTCAGGCCCTTGCGCTCGATGCGGGAGATAACTTCGCCGACCAGACCGCGGGAAACGCCGTCCGGCTTGATCAGAATAAGAGTACGTTCAGTCATGGTGAGCATCATACTATGACAAACCCCGCTGCACCGGAGTGGTGGTGCAGCGGGGTGAAAGTCGCGACTACGAGCGCGGGAGACTTACGAGTGCTGGGTGGTCAACAGACCGCGCTCCATACGCTGGAGGAGGTTCTTCCGCAGATGCAGAATGTAGGCCCACACCAGGGCGAAGAAAATACCCACCACGCCCATAGACACGTGCGTGAAGATAGCCAGCACACCAAAGACCTGCAGCACAATGTTCGCCTTCAGTGCCCAAGGCTGCTTCTGCAGGAAGGCCATCGCAATCAGAGCCAAGCCCAGGATGGTGATGTACGTAACCGAGAAGGTCTGGTTAATCTGGCCGTCGGGAATGCGCGTGACCACAGTCAGACCAAGCAGCACCGAAATAGCCTGCATAATCAGCGTGCCGGACATAACACCGCGCAGACCCTTCAGCGGGTCCTTAGCCGGATCGTGTCCCGCACCGAGCGGGCCATACTTGCCGCCCTCACTCAGGTCACGCCCCTCGCGGTAGGCGCGCAGGGCCTCGCGGTCGGCAGCGGTGTAATCCTCCGCGCCATTGCCCTGTGGCTGGCTCGCCTGAGATTCGCTCATTGCGGGTCCTTTCCAAATAGTGTCCGGGCTTCGCCCGCAGTGACAACAGATCCAGTGACGATCACACCGGAACCAGAGACAATACCGTCTCCGGTGTCGGTTTCCTCAGCCAGCGCTACAGCTAGCTCAACGGCGGACGGCAGAGTCGGTACGCGATGCACGCGCTCCTCGCCGAAAATCTCCTCCGCGAGGTCAGCCAGGTCGTCGTAGTGCAGCGCACGCGGCGATGTGTTCTGGGTAATAACCACTTCTTCGAAGTAAGGCTCCAGCTCCACCAGCAGCCCACGAGCATCCTTCTCCCCCAGCACCGACAGCACACCAATCACACGGCGGAAGTCGAACTCAGCGGAGAGGGCCGTGCGTAGCGCACGGGCACCGTGCGGATTGTGGGCGGCATCGATAAACACCGTCGGGGTCGAGCGCACGCGCTCCAGACGGCCGGGCGATGCGACCGTCGCAAAGCCTTCGCGAACCGCATCAATGTTGAGCGGACGCCCCGGACCTGCGCCGAAGAACGCCTCCACCGCAGCCAGTGCTGTGGCTGCGTTACGCGCCTGATGCGGACCGTGCAGCGGCAGATGGATATCGTCATACTCGCCGGCCAGGCCCTTGAGCGTCAGGTTCTGCCCGCCGACCGCCAGCTGATGACTGACTACGCCGTACTCAACTCCGGCGCGGGCGACGGAGGCGTCCATTTCCACGGCACGTCGCAAAACGACGTCCATTGCTTCCGGCTCTTGCTCGCCGACAATGGCGACATTGTCCGGTGGCGTGAGCAAGTCGTCCTTATTCCACCGCGACTTGATGATGCCGGCCTTCTCAGCAGCGATTTCAACCAGGGTATCGCCGAGGTACTCCGTGTGATCGAGACCAATTGGGCAGATGACTGCCACGTCGGCCTCCACCACGTTGGTCGCATCCCATGTGCCACCCATGCCGACTTCCACCACGGCGACATCGACAGGAGCGTCGGCGAAGGCAGCGTAGGCCATGGCCGTGAGGACCTCGAACTTACTCATCTGCGGGCCGCCCTTTTCGGCGGACTTGGCGTCAACCATTTCCACGTAGGGCTGAATCTCGCGCCAGATGCGCACGTAATCGCGTGGATGAATGGGCTGGCCATCGATGGCGATGCGCTCGGTAACCAGCTGCAGATGCGGACTGGTGGTGCGGCCGGTGCGACGACCGAGAGCGCGCACCAGCGACTCAATCATGCGCACAGTGGAAGTCTTGCCATTCGTGCCGGCAACGTGAATGACCGGAGTGGCACGCTCAGGATGGCCAAGGATGTCCATCAGCATCTCGATCCGCTC
This sequence comes from Corynebacterium sp. LK10, assembly GCF_008042455.1. Classification (NCBI taxonomy): domain Bacteria; kingdom Bacillati; phylum Actinomycetota; class Actinomycetes; order Mycobacteriales; family Corynebacteriaceae; genus Corynebacterium; species Corynebacterium sp. LK10. Next base: position 32,134 of record NZ_NOVT01000018.1, on the reverse strand, counting down.
GAGCGACGGGTCAATCTTGGTCTCCGGCCAGCGCTGATCCAGCTCGGCTTCCACCTCTGCGAGCTCGCGCAGTTCCTCTGCGGTGGCCTCCAGCGGAGCCGGCTCGTTGACTGGGCGATCCACATCGACGGGCAGGCTCAGGCCCTCCTCGGACACGGAGACCTCACCGAGGCGCATGTCATCGGGCATGCGGCCATCGGCCATCACACCGGCGATTTCGCGAGGTTCAAGGTCCTCGACGATCTGAGAGTCAGCCGGATCGAATTCAAACTCAGGCGCTGCAGTGGACTCCTCTCGCACCGCAGACTCTTCCTGCGTCACCGAATCGTCCTCGCCGCCAAGATTCAAACGAATCTCGCCTGCGGCCTCATCACGTGGTTCAGCATCCCGTGGATCGGTCATGCCTGCGGAAGTCCCTCCAAACGAGCCTTAATACGGTCAATCTCCTCCAGTGCGAACTGGTGGCGAGTCTTAATCTTCTCCACGACCTGCTCCGGAGCCTTGGACAGGAAGGCCTCGTTGCCGAGCTTCTTCTCGGTGCCGGCCAGTTCCTTCTCTGCCTTGGCCAGGTCCTTTTCCAGACGCTTGCGTTCAGCGGCCACGTCGACGGTGCCGGAGGTATCCAGCTCGATCAGGACCGTGGCCTGAGACAGGCGCACCTCAATGGAAGCGGTAGCGGTGAAGCCGTCCTCCGGTGCCTCAGCACGAGCCAGCGAACGAATCATCTCTTCCTGAGCAGTCAGATCAGCATCCGCCAGGTTCATGCGTGCCGGCACGCGCTGCGACGGCTTCACACCCTGGTCATTGCGGAAACGACGCAGCTCGGTGACCAACTTCTGGGCATCGGCAATACGACGTGCGGCAACCTCATCGACAGCAGCGCCGTCGGTGGTCATGGTGGCATCCGGCCAGGCGGAAATAACCAGAGAATCCTCGAAGCCCTCCGCGCCGTCGGTAAGCGCCTTCCACAGCGTCTCCGTGACGAACGGCATGGACGGGTGCAGCAGACGCAGCAGCGTATCCAGCACGCGGCCGAGAACCAGACGAGTGGAGGCGGCGCGGGCGGCCTGCTCCTCGGTCATGGTCTCGCCGTCGTTCAGGCGCGGGAAGTCAACCTTGGTCATCTCCAGGTACCAGTCACAGACCTCGTCCCATGCGAAGTGGTAGAGGGCCTCGTTGGCCTTGGAGAACTCGTACTTATCCAGCGCAGCGTCAACCTCGGCGCGGACCTGTTCCAGGCGGTCCAGGATCCAGCGGTCGGTGTCGGTGAGCTGGTCGCGGTCCGGCAGCTCGCCCACGTGGGCCCCGTTCATCAGCGCAAAGCGGGTGGCGTTGAACAGCTTGGTGGCGAAGTTACGGGAGCTCTGAGCGGCGTCATTACCGACCGGCAGGTCAGAGCCTGGGTTAGCGCCACGCGCCAGCGTGAAGCGAAGTGCGTCCGCACCGTAGTCACGGACCCAGTCCAGCGGGTCAATGCCATTGCCGAGGGACTTCGACATCTTGCGACCCTGCTCATCGCGGACCAGACCGTGCAGGAAGACATCCTTAAACGGCACCTGCGGACGACCGTCGCGCCCCTTACCCAGCGGTGAATCAGCCAGGGTGGCAGCAAAGGTCGAGAACATCATCATGCGCGCGACCCAGAAGAACAGAATGTCATAGCCGGTAACCAGTACGGATGTCGGGTAGAACTTCTCCAGCTCTGGGGTGGCTTCCGGCCAACCCATCGTGGAAAACGGCCACAGCGCAGACGAGAACCAGGTATCCAGCACGTCCGGATCCTGCGTCCAGCCCTCGCCCGTCGGAACCTCATCATCCGGGCCGACACAGACGACCTCGCCATTCGGGCCGTACCAAATCGGGATGCGGTGGCCCCACCACAGCTGGCGGGAAATACACCAGTCGTGCATGTCATCGACCCAATCGAACCAGCGCGGCTCCTGCGAAGCTGGGTGAATAACCGTGTCGCCCTCGCGAACAGCATCGCCGGACATCTTGGCCAGCTCATCGACCTTAACGAACCACTGCAGGCTCAGCAGCGGCTCAATCGGCTCACCCGAGCGCTCCGAGTGGCCGACCGAGTGAACGTACGGGCGGACCTCCTTGACAATGCGCCCCTGCTCACGCAGCGCCTCCGTCAGCGCAGTACGGGCCTCTGCACGATCCATGCCGTCGAAACGCGTGCCAGTGTTGAAGATACGGCCAGTGGTGTCAATGACCTCCGGCATATCCAGGTCGTGGCGCTGGCCCATGGCGAAGTCATTCGGATCGTGTGCCGGCGTGATCTTCACCGCACCGGTACCGAACTCGCGGTCCACATAGTCATCGGCGATGACCTGAATCTTCAGGTCCTCGCGGAACGGGTGGTCCAAAACCTTGCCCACCAGGTGCGTGTAGCGCTCATCCTCCGGGTGCACGGCAATTGCCACGTCGCCCAGCATCGTCTCCACACGAGTCGTCGCCACAACAATGGAGTCTTCCCCATCGCCGTAGCGGAAGGAGACGAGCTCGCCTTCAGCGTCCTCGTACTTGACCTCAATATCCGAGATTGCAGTCTGCAGCACCGGAGACCAGTTAACCATGCGCTTGGCGCGGTAAATCAGGCCGCGGTCAAACAGTTCCTTAAAAATCGTCTGAACCGCACGGGACAGGCCCTCGTCCAGAGTGAAGCGCTCACGGGACCAATCCAGGGAGTCACCAATCTGGCGCATCTGGTTGCCGATACGTCCGCCGTAATCGTGCTTCCACTCCCAGACCTTCTCCACGAACTCCTCGCGGCCATAATCGAAGCGGTCCTTGCCTTCGGACTCCTTCAGCATCGCCTCGACCTTGGTCTGCGTTGCGATACCCGCGTGGTCCATACCCGGCAGCCACAGCACCTCGTAGCCCTGCATGCGCTTACGGCGCACCAGCGCATCCATCAAAGTGTGGTCCAATGCGTGGCCCATGTGCAGCTGACCCGTCACATTCGGCGGGGGCAGCACAATAGAGTAAGCCGGCTTGGAGCTAGACGGATCAGCTTCGAAATAGCCAGCGTCTACCCAGCCCTGGTACAGGTCCGACTCCACGTCAGCCGGGTTCCACGACTTGGGCAACTTATCTGCTCTGTTTAGGTCCACGTTGTTCTCAGTCACGCGTCACATCTTAGCGCCTTGCCCGGATTTGTTTTTCCAGGGGCTTTACGACGACCCTTGCGCCCCAACCCATATCTGCTATCGGCGACTTACGCACCGCCGAATTCAAGCTTTACTCACGCCCCGAGCCAATCTGCGATTACCGCAGTAAATGAAAAGGTGCCCTCTTGTGAAACCATCACAAGAGGGCACCTTTAAACAGGCGTTAAGCGACCCTTAGACCAGCAGGTCCTTAACTGCGTCGCGCTCTTCGCGCAGTGCCTTGACGTTGCGCTCGATGCCAGCGCGCTGCACCTCGGAGAGATCCAGGCCCTCAACGCGAACCCACTCGCCGTCCTTGGCGTAGCACGGAACACCAGCAACCAGGCCCTCGTCGATGCCGTAGGAGCCATCGGACGGAAGTGCGACAGAGACCCACTCGCCCTCTGGGGTACCCGTCACCCAGTCACGCATGTGGTCAACTGCGGCAGCTGCAGCGGAAGCTGCGGAGGAAGAACCGCGGACCTCGATGATTTCTGCGCCACGCTTCGCGACACGCGGGATGAAGTCCTGCTCGACCCATGCAGCGTCAACCTTGTCGGAGACCTTCTCGCCTGCAATGGTGGCGTAGGTGATGTCCGGGAACTGGTCTGCGGAGTGGTTACCCCAGACGATCATGTTCTTGATCTCAGTGGTCGGAACACCAATCTTTTGCGACAGCTGGGACAGGGAACGGTTGTGGTCCAGGCGCATCATGGCAGTGAAGCGCTCTGCCGGGATGTCCTTAGCGTGGGAAGCGGCAATCATGGTGTTGGTGTTGGCCGGGTTGCCGACAACCAGAACCTTGATGTCGTCTGCTGCATGATCGTTCAGTGCGGCACCCTGCGGACCGAAGATCTTGCCGTTGGCACCCAGCAGTGCGGAGCGCTCCTCGCCCTTGCCGCGCGGCTTTGCACCGACCAGGAATGCGGCGTTGGCACCGTCGAATGCCTTTGCCGGATCATCGGTGATGTTGATGCCAGTCAGAAGCGGGAAGGCGGAGTCAAACAGCTCCATGGCGACGCCTTCGGTGGCGTGCAGCGCCGGAGTGATCTCCAGCAGGTTCAACTCAACCGGGGTCTCAGGGCCGAAAACCGAACCGCTGGCAATGCGGAAGAGCAGGGAGTAAGCGATCTGTCCGGCGGCGCCGGTAACTGCAACCTTTACGGGAGTCTTGTTCACTTCAGGCCTTTCTCGAGAGAGAATCAATTCGCTGCCCACTCTAATGCGACTACAGAATTGGCGCAGACGGGGGCGATGCGCTCAGGCCATTTCTGAAAAACGGATAGCATTAGGCATGACTTACGGTCGTGTACTCATTTCACTAGAAAGAAGTCCGCGACTGACCAATTTCACCCCCGTTAGATAGCCAAAACCCCTTAGTCTCTCTCTAGTCCAAGCAAAGGATTTTCATGAAGTCTCCAGGCTCCTCTGATGCAATCCCCCATGCAGTCTTGGTGGCAGCACTTCAAGAATTCACCGCAAAGGGGTATGCAGATGCCCGTTTGGATGCCATTGCTGCCGCCTCTGGTGTCTCCAAGCGCATGCTTCACTACCACTGTGGTGACAAGTTGGGACTCTACAGGGCGACGTGGGCACATGTGCTGGAGACCGTAAGGCCTGACGACGACGACCTGCGCCCGCACTCCAATGTGCCGGTGGAAGCCCTGCAGCATGTGGTCGGTGTTATCTATGACTACTTCTCGGCGAACCCGCTCGCCGTGCGGTTCATCATCCAGGAAAACCTACATCCGGTCCTGCCGCTAGAAGGCGTGACTGGGCTTGGTGGTCAGAGCCCAATTGTTTTGGAGTTTGACCGCATCTTGTTGCTCGGCCGCGATTACGGTGCATTCCGCACTGACATTTCCGCACTTGATCTTTATATTCTCGTGCTCTCACTGGCCACCTTCCCCACCCTGCACCAACGGACTTTTGAAAACCTCTACGGCATTGAAATGCAGTCGACGGTGCTGTCGGACAAGCTGCGTGAGTTCGCACAGGACACCGTGACCAGCCTGTTGACATCCTCGCCTCGCAACGAACCGGGAAGCTCGTACACTTCCTTGCTGGCCTCCCATGGCGCGAACTCGTCCGCGCTTGGCGCAGAGGTCTATGGCGATCAGCCCAACCCAGAGACTCAGGACTTGGCTGCTGATGATGCCCCGGATTACCGCGACATCTACGGCATGGACGACTAGGGCTCCACACAGACATCAAAACCCGGTTAGAGCAGGCGCTCTAACCGGGTTTTCAGCTACCTTTACGCAGTCTTCTTGTCCGCGCTGCGTTCAACGAGTTCTGGCGCTGCACCGTCCGTGATGCATTCCTTGTGGACAATGACCTCCGCAACGTCGTCACGCTCTGGTACGTCGAACATCACGGGAACCAAGATTTCTTCCATGATGCCGCGCAGACCACGGGCGCCGGTATTGCGGCTAATCGCCTTGGCAGCAATGGCGCGCAGTGCCTCGTCGTCGATGGTGAGGCGCACACCATCCATGTCGAACAGGTGCTGGTATTGGCGGACCAGGGAGTTCTTGGGCTCGGTGAGTACGCGAACCAGCGCGTCCTCATCGAGGTTGGTGACCGATGCGATGACGGGCAGGCGACCAATGAACTCAGGGATCAGGCCGAATCGAACGAGGTCCTCCGGCAGCACGTCGCGGAATGGATCCTTCATATCCGCGTCGTTAGCCGAGGTGACATCTGCGCCGAAGCCCAGCCCCTTCTTACCGACACGCTCCTGCACGACCTTCTCCAGACCGGCAAACGCACCGGCGACGATGAACAGGACATTGGAGGTGTCGAACTGAATGAACTCCTGGTTTGGCAGCTTGCGCCCACCCTGCGGGGGCACGGCGGCTACGGTTCCCTCGAGAATCTTCAGCAGCGCCTGCTGCACACCTTCACCGGAGACATCGCGAGTGATAGAGGTGTTTTCAGACTTACGCGAGATCTTGTCAATCTCATCGACGTAAATGATGCCGCGCTGCGCCTTCTCGACGTCGAAATCAGTAGCCTGCAGCAACTTCAGCAGGATGTTCTCCACATCCTCACCGACATAGCCGGCCTCGGTCAGGCTGGTGGCGTCAGCGATTGCGAACGGCACATCCAGCTTGCGAGCCAGCGTCTGTGCCAGGTAGGTCTTGCCACAGCCTGTCGGCCCCAGCAAGAGAATGTTCGACTTCTGTAGCTCGACGTCGTTGTCCGACTTGGTCTCTGCAGCACGAAGGCGCTTGTAGTGGTTGTAGACCGCGACGGCTAGGGTGCGCTTTGCCATGTCCTGGCCGATGACGTACTCATCGAGGAAGTCGCGAATTTCCATCGGACGCGGCAGGCGGTCGTCGTTGCCAGTTGCCTCGCCGCCGGTGTTGAGCTCCTCTTCAATAATCTCGTTGCAGAGCTCGATGCACTCATTACAGATGTACACACCAGGTCCGGCAATCAGCTTTTTGACCTGCTTCTGACTCTTTCCACAGAAAGAGCACTTCAGCAAATCCGCACTTTCTTGCATACGCGCCATGAGGCTCCCGCCGCCGCCTTTCCGCTTCGTTGCCAATAACTGCTTCAGACCAGCCTACCGTGAGTGTGCGCAAATACCGGCTTCCACGCCAGGGGCGAGGCGAATTTCACGCGATCTCGCCCGGTGCTTTACGACGGCCAGTGCGCAGCACTCCAAAGAGACCATGTCCCCATTTAGGCGTTGTGCTTGCGGTACTCGAAGACCTGGTCGATGATGCCGTACTCGACGGCCTCTTCAGCGGTCAGGATCTTGTCACGGTCGGTGTCCTTGCGGATCTGCTCTGCAGTGCGACCGGAGTGGCGAGCCAACGTCTCCTCCATCAGCTTGCGCATGCGCTCGATTTCGTTCGCCTGAATCTCCAGGTCGGAAACCTGGCCCTGGATTCCCTGGGTAGCCGGCTGATGAATGAGAACGCGCGCATTCGGCAGAGCTGCACGCTTACCCGGTGCACCCGCAGCGAGCAGCACGGCTGCCGCGGAGGCAGCCTGGCCCAGGCACACGGTCTGCACGTCGGGACGCACGTACTGCATCGTGTCGTAGATGGCCATCAGCGAGGTGAAGGAGCCGCCTGGGGAATTGATGTACATCGTGATGTCACGATCCGGGTCCAGGCCCTCAAGCACCAGCAACTGCGCCATGATGTCGTTAGCGGCGGTGTCATCGACCTGGGAGCCGAGGAAGATAATGCGCTCTTCGAAGAGCTTGTTGTATGGGTTGGATTCCTTAGCACCAAAGCTGGAGTGCTCCACGAAAGAAGGAAGCACGTAGCGCGACTGCGGCATCTGCATATTGTTCATCTCCATGTTGATTAAATCGCCTCTAATTATTCGCTACTGTCCGCTTTTAGCGTGCGGTGTCCTTGAGAGCGGTCACGACGTGGTCAACCAGGCCGTATTCCTTAGCCTCAGCTGCGGTAAACCAGCGGTCGCGGTCCGAGTCTTCCTCAATGCGCTCGACCGGCTGACCGGTGTGCTGCGCAATCAGACGAGCCATCTCCTTCTTGGTGGCAGCGAACTGCTCAGCCTGAATGGTGATGTCGGATGCGGTACCGCCAATACCTGCAGATGGCTGGTGCATCATAATGCGGGCGTGCGGCAGTGCGTAACGCTTGCCCTTAGCACCTGCGGCGAGCAGGAACTGACCCATGGAAGCTGCCAAGCCCATGCCGTAGGTAGCCACGTCGCACGGAACAAACTGCATGGTGTCGTAAATGGCCATGCCGGCCGTGACGGAGCCACCCGGGGAGTTAATGTACAGCGAGATATCCGCCTCTGGGTCCTCAGCTGCCAGGAGCAGCATCTGACCGCAGAGCTTGTTGGCAATCTCGTCGTCGACCTGCTCACCCAGCCAAATAATGCGCTCCTTGAGCAGCTTGTCGAAAACTGTGTTCGTCGACATCTGGGCGTTATCGCTCATCTGTGTACTCCTTCTTCGTACGTGTGCGAGTTTGTCGTTCACTAGAGGGTAACGAAAAGGGCCGTCCCTTTGTTTCAGGAACGGCCCTTGTTCGCTATAAGCGTTGCAGCATAAGGAATGCGTCGCGCTAACGGCGGGGCTTACTCAGCCGAGTTGTCCTCAGCCTTGTCGGACTCAGCCTTCTCAGCCTCAGCTTCGACCTCACCGAAGTACTCGTTCAGATCGATTTCGTTGCCCTCAGTGTCCTTGGCGGAAGCCTTCAGGATCGAGGTGGCAAGAGCCTTGCCGCGGCGAACGTCTGCGAACAGGTTGCCGAGCTGGCCGGACTGCTGAATCTGCTGGATGAACTGGTTCGGGTCCATGCCGTAGGACTGAGCAGTGAACAGGATGTGGTCGGTGAGCTCCTGCTGGGAAACGTCCGGCTGGATCTCCTCAGCCAGTGCATCCAGGAACAGCTGGGTGCGAACAGCTTCCTCAGCGGACTTCTTGGAGTCCTCGTCGAACTGCTCACGAGTGGTGCCCTGGGCCTCCAGCATGGAGTTCAGAACCTTCTCGTCGCCGCCGAACTGACCCAGCAGCTGCTGCAGCTGGCCCTCGACCTGCTCCTTGACAACACCCTCCGGAAGAGCGATTGTGGTCTGCTCCATTGCGGCAGCCAGGACCTTGTCGCGGACCTGCTGAGCCTGTTCGCCCTTCTTGGTGTTCTCGACCTGGCGTGCCAGGTCTTCCTTCAGCTCCTCGATGGTGTCGAACTCGGAAGCCATCTGAGCGAAGTCGTCGTCAGCTTCCGGCAGCTCGCGGACCTTGACGGACTGAACGGTAACGGTGACCTGAGCGTCCTCGCCCTCGTGCTCGCCAGCAACCAGCTTGGTGGTGAATTCCTTGGACTCGCCCTGGGACAGGCCAACAACAGCCTCATCCAGGCCGTCAATCAGATCGTCGGAGCCAACCTGGTAGGACAGTCCCTCGGTGGAAGCCTCTTCCAGCTCTTCACCGTCGATAGTGGCGGACAGGTCGATGGAGACGAAGTCATCCTTCTCAACTGCGCGCTCAACGCCGGTCAGGGTGCCGAAGCGAGCGAGCAGGTTCTGCAGCTCAGCCTCAACAGCTTCCTCGTCGGCGACCAGCGGGTCAACCTCAACTGCGATGTCCTCGAACTTCGGCAGCCCAATCTCCGGACGGACGTCGACCTCAGCGGTGAACTCGACGAGCTCGCCGTCTTCCAGCTTGGTGATGTCAACCTCAGGCTGACCGATAACCTTCAGCTCCTCCTCGCGAACGACCTCGTCGTAGCGGGACGGAACCATGTCGTTGAGCACCTGCTCCAGGATTGGGCCGCGGCCGAAGCGGGCCTCAATCAGCTTTGCCGGTGCCTTGCCCTTACGGAAGCCCGGAATCTGGACCTGCTGAGCCAGTGCCTTGTAGGCATTGTCGAACTCTGGCTTCAGCTCATCAAACGGGACCTCGACGGTAATCTTCACTCGGGTCTCATTGAGCTTCTCAACGGAAGACTTCACTGGTGCACTCTCCTGCAACTCGATGATTAATTCATAGACCACGGGAGTGCCCGTGATACTGGTCGGGGTAGCGGGATTTGAACCCACGGCCTTCCGCTCCCAAAGCGGACGCGCTACCAAGCTGCGCCATACCCCGTATGCGTCATTCGAAACCTAGCAGAAACCCCTTTGGAGCATCTGCACCGGGGCCCTCATAGTCGCGAAATCGCGTTTCCACAACGGACCCGTATAGATTTACCTGACGATTAACGAAATCACAAAACCACGCGTTCAACCAGGCCATTACTCTGTCTGAAAACGCTTTACGACGCCATCGAGAGCCAACCTGCCAACTACTACTGGTTTCATGAAATCCATGCATATCACAGGGCGTTTGCATCACCTCGGCACTGCTTTTGGCGGCCTCGTTTACTGCAAACACTCCATTCGTCGGCCGACCCTCCAAAGAAGCCGCCTAAAACGACTGCCCCTTTGTTGAGTCGTGTGACAGTGTAATCAACGGCTATACGCCTGTTTCATATACCCCATATTGCTTTAGTTTCATTTTCTGTTTTTCCCGGCCACAGCCACTTTTCTTTAAATCCTTCGAGAAAAACCTGGCATCGATTTTTGTATGTGCGCTTTAACGAGTTAATATGCCTTGTACCAAGACACGGTCTGGTTGAGGCGAGTGCGCATCTAAACCGGATTTCTGTCTATGGGGATGTCGTATAGTGGCTAATACCTCAGCCTTCCAAGCTGAAGACGCGGGTTCGATTCCCGTCATCCCCTCCATGTGAAAGCACCCTCCGGCCAGCGTCGGAGGGTGTTCTTCTTTTTGACGGGATCCGTCCCGAAATCCGTCACAGGCATGTCACGACCGCGTGCGCGCGTCACGGTTTCATACAGCGTCGGTAACAAGTCGGTGGCACTGTCATGCCGGGTCTTTTGCCGTCGTCACGCACAACTAGTCCCGGCGGCATGAATCCTCGCATCATCGACAAGGACACCGGCGTCGAGCTGTGGACCGTCGCCGAATGCGCGGAGTTCACCGGTACCGCGCGCGGCACGTTCACCAGCTATGCGGGCCGTGGCAAAGCGCCGGTGCCGGCGGCGAAGCTCCACGGGCTGAACCCGCGGAACTCCGACGACGTGCGCGAGTGGCAGAAAGGCCACGAGGCGAAGGGCAAGTAGCCGGCCCAATCTCGGACCGGTCAGCCCGGCATGACCGGTCAGCCCAAGTAGTGGGCGGCGACGACGTTGGCGATCTCGTCGGCGTCGTTGTGGGCGACGAGCACGCCGTGGCCGTGGCCCGGCAGCTCGATGAGCTCGCCGCCCATGACCGCCTGCATCGCGCGGCCGCCCGTGCCGGTCACCGCCGCATCGCGGTCGTAGTGGAGCAGCAGCGGCTTCGACTCGAGGGCGTCGCCGCTGAGTTCCACGGCAGCGCCCTGCCCCGGCCAGCCGAGGCATAGCTGCCCCGACGACAGCGCATCGGCGTTGAGGCGGAAGATGTCGCCGCCGGTGAACTGGTCGAGGTACGTGCGGGGAATGCGGGACGGGTCGGCGGCGGTGACGTTGTCGTTGCAGATGATCGCCCGCTCGATGGTTCCCATCGCCTCGGTCTGCGCCATCATGTCTTCCGGGGTCACGCCCTCGGGTAGTTCGGGGGTCTCCACCTCGCCGGTGACCACGGCGTCGGCGATGTCGGGCCACATGCTCTCCGAGTACGTCGCCGCGAAGGTCTGCTGCAGCAGCACCGACTGATTGCCGGCGCCGGGGCGCATCAGGTTCGCCGCGAAGGAATGGCTGCGCCACGCGACGGGCAGAACGCCGTCGGCCAGCTGCATGAACGCCTCCGGGTCGTCGGCGAAGGCGGCGGGCACGTCGCCCACCTGCGTCGGCGGCGGGTAGACCTGACCCGGCGCGCCAACCTCCTCGTTGATGCGCTGCGACCAGCGCGCGTACACCTGCAGGGCGGTGGTGCCCAGGCCGTACTCGTCGTCACGGTCGGCGATCCACTGGAACATCGCGTTGAGAGCCTCGCGGCGCCACGGCTCGCGCGAGTCTCCGAGCCGAAAGTAACGGTCGGCAGGATCGACCGAGGAATCCAGCACCATCCGGCCCGTCTTGTCCGGGAACAGGGTCGCGTACGTGCTCATCAGATCCGTGCCGTAGGACAGGCCGTAGAGGTGCATGACGTCCTGGCCGAGCACGTCGCGGACATGGTTGAGATCGCGAGCGGTGTTCTCCGTGGTGATGGTCGCCGCGTATCCCGGTTCATTGGCTTCGCAGGAGGCGTACATCGCGCCGACCTGCCCGGAGAGCAGACCCGTCATCGGGATGTCCGCCACGTTGCAGTTCAGCGGGGTGCCCCAGGCCAGGCCGCGCGGCTCGACGGCGATGAGGTCGAAGTGCTCCCGGACGGCGGTCGGCATCCTCACGGCCTCGTCGGAGAACATTCCCAACGCGTCGCCGCCGGGGCCGCCCGGATTGCCTGCGATGACGCCACGGCGCTCCCCCGTCGCCGGAACCCGGCTGACAGTGAGGGAAATCGTCGCGCCCTCCGGGTCGGAATAATCACGTGGCACGTCGATGTCCGCGCACACGGTGCCCGGCGCGGTCATCGCCGCGGTCGGGCACGCGCCCCAGTCCAACCCGCCGAGATCGGCCGGACCGGCGGAGCCGCCGGCCGACGCCTGCGGCACCGACAGCAACGTGCCCGCCAGCGCGAGCGCCGTGACCGGGGCCAACGCCCTGCGGACGAAGGACGTCCGGGACGACGGGGCCGCTGAGACTCGGCTCGCGGACCGGGCCTCGGCACCGGTCTCCACAGAGGAGACGGCGGGGGACGCTGCGCCGAATGCGGCGGGGGACAACTTCTTCGTGGGGCGCACGGGGATAAACACCTTTCATCGACTGCAACGAACGGTATCAAACCGTAACGCCGACCGCACGCCGTTCAAGGCACGAAGATTAAGGCACCGGCCGCACGCTGTTCAACGCACGGAGATCAGGGCACGGACCGCACCCGGTACACCAGCACCGCACCGACGGCGGTGAGCGCGCCCGCGAAAACGTACAGGCCGGGGTACCCGCCGAGGTTCGCCAACGCGAAGGCGGCGAGCACCGGGGCGGCCATGTTCGGGCCGGCGACGGCGAGGTTCATGACGCCCACGTCACGCCCGCGCTCATCGGCCTTGGGCAGCACCTGGTTGATCAGGGCCTGATCGACGGCCATGAACACGCCCCACGACAGACCCAACAGCACCGCCGCGCCGACGACCATGGCGAAGCTCCCGGCGAACGCCATGATCGCGCAGGCCCCGGCGACGCCCATCGACGACAACGCCACGAACACCCGGCGCTTGCCCATCTTGTCGGACACTTTGCCCGACAGGATCGCGGTGACGATGACGCACAGGGCATACGCGCCGGTGAGGACGAGCACGCCGGCATCCGGATCGGGGTGGCCGATGTGATCGCGCAGGTAATAGAACAGGTAGAACAACGCGACCGAGTTGCCCGTGGTCACCAGGAACCGGGCGATGAACACCCACGTGAAGTCGCGGTAGAGCCCTCCGGGCACCTCGGCGACGGCGGGCACCACGGCGTCAGCGTCCCCGCCGGCGTCGTCAAGCACCGGAGATGCGGCCGCCTGCGACCGCACCCGGGACACGTCGCGGAAGCCCGGCAGGAACTGGCCGATGAGCACCAGCAGCAGCGCCGCGGTGACGATGTACGCCAGCCCCAGGTCGAACACCGTGGCCACGACGGTGCCCAGCACCACGCCGAGGGTGTACGTCAGCCCCAGCACACCCGAGACCACGCCGTACTGATTGTCCGGCACCGTATCCGGCGCCACCGCCTGGGCCGCGTTGATTGACGCCGCGATGGCCAGCTGGAACACCGCCCACCCGATGGTCAACGCCATGAAGCCCGGCGCGGCGCCCAGGAACACCAGCGACCCGGCCGCCGCCAGCCCGCCGAAGAGGATCCACGGGGCGCGGCGGCCCCAGCGCGTGTCCGTGCGGTCCGACAACCACCCGGCCAGCGGATGCCCGATGATGGAGAAGAACCCGCCGACCGCCATGAGGAGCGCGAACTTCTCCTCCTTCTCCCCCGGATGCCAGATGAGGATCTGCTGCGCCAACAACAGCTGCGTCGGCGCTGCCCACGAGATGTTCTGCCCCAGGTACAGCAGGCCGTACCGCACAATCCAGCCGGTGGTCACCGGCGTGCGCTGGGCGGGGTCGGCGGTGAAACGCCCGACGTCGGAGATGGCGCGTTCGGAGGAGCCGGCGTGTTCGGAGGAGCTCATCCCTGCACCCCATCCGGCTCCGGCGGCTACGCCCGCACGTTGGGGTCGGTGTGTTCGTCCGCGACGGGGTAACGACGGCCTGCGGTGTAGCGCCGGTGCAGCTCCGGGGTGATCCGCCCGGTGCGGGCCAGCTCGGCCAGCAGGTGGCCCGACGGCTTCATCGTCCGTTCCTGCGTCTCGTAGTCCAGGTGGACGATGCCGAATCGCGGCTCTTCGCCGTCGGCCCATTCCCAGTTGTCCACGAAGCACCAGTGGTACCAGCGCTCGATGGGCACGTCCGACTCGGCGATGGCCCGCAGGTGCTCCAGGATGAACCGCGGCCGGAACGACTCCAGCCTGCGGTCGGCAGCCCCGGCGTCCGGGTTGGCGTAGTCCCCGGCCGGATTCGGCTTTTCGACGCCCGCGTCCACGCCACCGACCGACAGCTCCAGATCGCCGAGATCGCAGGTGCCGTTTTCGGTGATCCAGACCGGTCCGCCGAAACGCTCGTTCAGGTCGCGGGCGCATTCGACCAGGCCCTCGGGGTGGATTTCCCACCCGAGGTCGTTGACCGGAGCCCCGACGAAGGTGCCGTCGTCGAACTTGTCGACGGCCGTGCGCGAGTAGTAGTTCAGGCCCAGGAAGTCGTGGTGGCGGCCCGACGGCAACCCGCGGCCGACCTTCGCCCCGCCCAGCAGCGGATGGAACTTCCCCGCCAGATGCGCGTCGGCGACGATGTCCTGGAACAGATGCCGATTGATCCGCGCCAGGCCGCGGTGGATGGGGTTGCGCGGATTGCGCGGCGCGAACGCCCGTGCGTGGTGGGCGATGCCGACCTTCGCCCGATCCCCCTGGATGCCGTGGATGACCTCGTAACCGCGGATGTGGGACACCGCCATGTTGCGCAGCACGGCCATCGTGTCGCCCCACGAGCGGTTGCCCGGCGGGCCCGAGCGGAACATGTGCGCCTGGGTGGCGTACACGTTCGGCTCGTTGACGGTGATCCACTCGTCGACGAGGTCGTCGAGCGCCCGCACGGTCGTCTCCGCATAGCGCAGGAAAGCCGCCGGCGATTCATCGGAGGTGAAGCCGCCGCGCCGAGCGAACCAGAGCGGATTGACGAAGTGATGGAGCGTCACCAGCGGACGAATCCCCTTGTCCCGCAGGTCGGCAATCTCCTCACGGTAGCGATCCAGCACCGCATGGTCGAACTCCCCCGGCCGCGGTTCGATACGCGCCCACTCCACGCCGATGCGAGCGATGGGCAGACCCAGCGACGCCATGAGCTCGTTGTCCTCCCGCCACCGGTTCCAGTGGTCGGTGGCGCGCAGCGGGGTCGAACCATCGGCGATGTTGCCGGGCTCGCGGGCCCAATCGAACCAGTCGTTGTTCTCGTCACCGCCCCTCGATCTGCCCGGCGGCCGACGCCGTGCCGATCAGCAGACCCCGCAGATCGACGTCGTGATGCAACGGCTTCGCGAGCGGCGACGTGCGCGGCTGAGGATGGAGAGTTCGGTCATTGGCAGGCACATTGGTTGACATGCCGACATCCTATGTCACACATCACGCCTAGTTTTTGGTTTTCCAACAAAATGTTATGGGTTTCGCGCGTCGACGGGGTCGTCGTAAAGCAACCGAGTAGAGCAACCGGATCGTTCGCGAAAAATCCGCTCCCCCTGGAACGAATCGGAGCCCCGGCCCGTTGTTGACGATGTCCCCCCAAAAAAATCAAAAATCACGTTAGGAACCCCACTTGTCAGCCTTCTAAGCTGAAGACGCGGGTTCGATTCCCGTCATCCCCTCCACGCAACCGGGCGCATTGCTCCCGGTTTTTACTTTCTGAGCCGACGTCCGGGGACCAGAAATTCTTCTGACCTCTGTTCAGGATCCAGTGCTACGGGTACTCTGGGCACCATGAAGCCCACCATTATCGATGCCGATACTGGACACGAACTATGGACCGCGGTCGAATGCGCTGCTTTTTCCGGCACCGCACGTGGCACTTTCACCAGCTACGCTGGCCGCAAGAAGGCTCCTGAACCCGTCGCGAAGCTTCATGGGTTGACCCTGTGGGATTCCGAAGAAGTTCGCGCATGGCACGCCAATCGGAAGAGCCGCACCAAGAGCACCGACTCCGCCGAATCATAGATACCTACCCATACCCAATCATTTCCTGGTTCCCGAGCTACATCTGTCGGACAGATATGTAAGCTCGGGAACTTTTTTCGCTCTACATGCGTTATCTCAAGTAATTACAAGCAGTACCCGCAATTTCCTTTTTGGAGGCCTAGCCCATGGGGGCTTTAATTCTGATCGCGATCACCGTCGGCGGCGCAATTATCATCGCGTCGATGGCTCAAAACCGTTCAAACAGGGCCTTTGATGCTCGCCAGAACAATCAATTGGAAGACGCCGTCGCAGACGCCCGCCGATGGATTGAGCGACTGGGCTCACAGGTATTGAACCTGGCTGGCACCGATTCGGCTTCCACGCAGGCTCTTGCTGACGCATCCGAGCGCTACAATGCCGCTTCCTCGCAGATTTCTACTGCGCGCACCCCGGCACAGGCGCGAATGGCCCGCGAATCGGCGCTGGAGGGCCTGCACTACATCAATGCGGCTCGCGAAATTATGGGCCTGCCGGCGGGGCCGACACTGCCACCGCTGGAGGGTCAGAAGGCCGCTGGTTCTGTGACCGAAACTCGCACCATTGAGCACGAAGGCCACTCGGTTACCGCCTCTCCATACGCCACCCCGGAAACTCCGAACTACTACCCCGGTGGTCGTGTCGCTGGCCGTCCGGTTCCGGCCGGTTGGTACTCCGAGCCCTGGTGGAAGTCCGCGCTCCGCACCGGTGTCTGGACCGCAGGCTCGATGCTGCTGTTCTCTACCCTCTTCCACGGTATGGCCGGTGTTGCCTACGGCGCTGATGAGTTCGCCAGCGGCATGGGCACCGGCGCTGACGACTTCGGCGGCACCGAGGACTTTGGAGCCGAAGACTTCGGTGGCGACGATTTCGGTGGAGATGACCTTGGCGGCGACTTCGGTGGCGGCGGTGCAGATGCCGGTGACGCAGGCGACGGCGGAGGCTTCTTCGACGGCCTCTTCGGTGGCGGCGACGGCGGCGGCGACGGCGGCGGATTTTTCGACGGCGGATTCGACGGTTTCGATATTTAGAAAAAGCCCGGCGCCGCTATTTCGCTAAATCCGCAAAAGGATCGACAGTGCCGTCTGTCTGAGGCCGATACTCAATTTTTCTGGCGGCGAATCGACCAGCTTCCTTGCCAAGGATGCTGCTAATTAAAGCAACAGCCATATCCATACCTGCTGCGACTCCTGATGAGCTCCAGCGATCTCCGTCTTCAACCCATCGAGCCGCTTTCACCCACGTCACTTCGTTTCCGAACGAGGTAGCCCAATCAAAAGCCAACTTATTACTAGTTGCCCGCTTTCCTTCAAGTAGCCCAGCCGCAGCTAGCAGTGCCGACCCCGTGCAGACCGATGCCACTAACCGCGCCCGGGACCCGATGTGCTTAAGCCAGTCCAAAAACTCTGCATCCTCAACTAGTGTTCTGCTCCCTGCTCCACCGGGCACCAGGAGAATATCGACTGCCTCGAGTTCAGCGGTGCAGCGCGTGGCGATAACCTCCGCCCCCTGAGCGCTGGTTATCGAACCGGCAATGTCGGCGACATATTCGACCTCAATCTCTGGGACATGACCAAAAAGGCCAACCGGCCCAAAAACGTCTAAGAGTTCGAACCCGGGGAACAGTACAACAGTTACTCGGCGGTGTGCTTCCGGATTTGCCATAGGCCAATTCCTACTCCGCCTAAGCACACGATAGGGGCTGTTTCCAGAATATTCTGGAAACAGCCCCTATCCTTTCCTATACCTATCCCCCAGATGGAGAACAGTGGCCTCTTAAGCCTTCGGCAGCTCCGGGGCGACGCCAGTGTTTTCGTACTCTGCAAGAATGTCGATGCGGCGCTGGTGGCGCTCCTCCTCGCTCCACGGCTGGGAAACGAAAGCATCGACGATGGCCAGAGCCTCTTCTTCAGAGTGCATACGACCGCCGAGGCCAATCAGCTGAGCATTGTTGTGCTCGCGGGCAAGCTTTGCGGTCTCCACCGACCAAGCCAGCGCACAACGAGCGCCCTTGACCTTGTTAGCAGCGATCTGCTCGCCGTTACCGGAACCGCCGAGCACGATGCCCAGGCTGCCCGGATCGGCGACGGTACGGGAAGCCGCCTCAATGCAGAATGCTGGGTAGTCATCTGCAGGGTCGTAAGTGTGAGCGCCGCAGTCAACGACGTCGTGGCCAGCCTTCTCCAGGTGGGCCTTAATCAGGTTCTTCATTTCAAAACCGGCGTGGTCTGCACCAAGGTAAATACGCATGGCAGCAAGTTTAGCGGTTCCCACGGATTCCACGGCGTCTGCACCCGTTTTAGGTAGTGCTTGACGACGTCCCCCTGCGCAGCCGAATAGGGTGAAAAGTGACTGTATTTGCGTCTCAGCACGTCTTCGAAACCGGAAATTGGGTGCTTTTACCGTGTCTCCTGCGCCGCAAGCTCACTTCCAAGTCGATCCGGAAGCCCATGGCTCCCATGGGAATCATCACGCACCGGCGGTGCGAACGGTTCGACATGACATCAATAAGAAGCCATTTATTGTCATTTGGGAGGTCACACGGGCTTGTGGCTTGGTCTGCAAGCACTGCCGTGCAGATGCACAGCACGAGCCGCATCCTCACCAGCTTTCGACCGCCGAGGGCAAGATGCTGCTGGAGACCTTGGCGTCGTATAGCAAGCCGAAGCCGCTTGTGGTGCTCACCGGCGGCGATCCTTTTGAGCGCGATGACCTAGAAGAATTGGTGCGATTCGGCACAGAGCACGGTTTGAATATGTCGCTGTCTCCGTCGGTGACTCCGCGGTTGACGCCGGAACGGATTCAGTCGCTGCGTGAGGCCGGAGGTAAGGCGATGTCGATGTCGCTCGATGGCGCGACCGCCCAGACCCATGATAAGTTCCGCGGGTTTTCGGGGACTTTTGAAAAGACGCTTGAAATGGCTCCGCACATCAACGAGGCCGGTTACCGGCTGCAAATCAACTCGACCCTGACTAAGGGAAATATCCATGAGGCACCAGCGCTGCTGAAGACCGTCATGGAGATGCAAGCCAAGATGTGGTACGTCTTTTTCCTCGTTCCCACTGGTCGCGGCGCAGATTTGGGCGCATTGTCACCAGAGGAACGCGAGGATGTTCTGCACTGGCTATCGGATGTGTCCAACCGAATTGCCATTAAGACGACGGAGGCGCCGCAGTATCGGCGCGTTGTCATGCAGCAGGAGGAAGCAAAGGAAAAGGGTCTGCCATCCTATGAGGGCGGCGCGCTCTACCGCTACTTGACCGAGGAAACGACAAAGCTGCTCGGCGCTGAACCGGAAAAGCCACGCCGACCGCGCTCCCCCATGGCCGTCAATTCCGGGTCAGGTTTTGCCTTCATTGACCACATCGGCGACGTCTACCCCAATGGTTTCCTGCCGTTGCACTGCGGTAATGTAAAGGCAACACCCTTCCAAGAGATTTATTCCAACTCGCCGGCTTTTAAGGCTCTCCGCGATCCTGATAATTGGCACGGCAAGTGCAGCGTCTGTGAATACCACAGCGTATGCGGTGGATCCCGCTCGACTGCTTACGCTTTGACCGGGGATTACACGGCATCCGATCCGACATGCATCTACATCCCGCCACGGTGGGCTGCCATGAGCGAAGAAGAACGGCAGGCCTCCACCGGGCAGAATGCCGAAGCTGGGGCCGCTCAGGTTTCTTAGCCGCATGCCCCAGCTGCTACAGGTTTCTTAGTCGAAGCGCGGATCCTCAGTGCGAGAGCGCTTAATTTCGAAGAAATACGGATAGCTGGCGACGGCAACCGAGCCGTCGAAAATCTTGCCGGCTTCTTCGCCGCGTGGGATACGGGTAAGCACCGGACCGAAGAAGGCAACGTCGTTGAGCTTGACCACCGGAGTGCCGACGTCGTTGCCGACCTCCTTCATGGCCTCTGCGTGGTTTTCACGCATGAGCTCATCGAACTCGGTAGTCAGGGCCTGTGCCAGGCGCTCTTCCGGCAGTCCAACCTCTGCGAGGGCTTCCTTAATCAGTTCGTCGAATGCGTGCTCCGGCTCGTCGACATGCGCGTGGCGATCGATGCGGTTTTCGTTGTGAATCTTCGTGCCCAGCGCGGTGTAGAGCTTGTCGACAGCCTCCTGACCATCCTGGGAGAACACTGCATTAAACAGGCGTGCCGGGGTCCAGTTGCACTGCATCATGAACTTGTACTCTTCCGGCAGCTCGTCGCGGCCTTCATTGAGTACCGACAGGCTCATCGGCTTCCACTCGACCTCGATGTCGCGGACCTTTTCGACTTCCTTAATCCAGCGGGATGTCACCCAGCAAAACGGGCAGGAAACGTCGAAGTAGAAAGTGACCTTGTCTCGATTGCTCATGTGAAAGTCCTCCTAAAGCATTGATTGACTTATCAACGACTATAGGGCGGAATTTTTTGGCTCGCATTCATGCATTCCGCGCATAATCGGAGTCTGACTCCAATCCGGGGTCGTGGTTACACTTGTCGCATGACTTCCACGAACCTAACCAGGACCGAAGCCGCCGACCGTGCGGCCATGCTCGAGGTGTCCCACTACGACATCTCTCTCGACCTCACTACCGCACCTGTTGGCGCGCCGCACAGCGCACCAACATTCGCTTCCAAGACCACAATTTCTCTGACGGCGAAGCGCGCTGGTTCCACCTTTATTGACCTGCGTGATGCGGTTGTTAAGAGTGTGACCATCGACGGTGTCGATGCCACGGAGGCCGCTCGTTATGCCAGCGAGACCGGTATTAACGTGGACCTGACCGAAGGCGACCACACCGTCGTTATCGACGCGGACTGCCGTTACACCAACAACGGCCAGGGCATTCACCGGTTCCAGGATCCTGCCGACGGCGAAACATACCTGTACTCGCAGTTTGAAACTGCCGATGCCAAGCGCGTGTTCGCCTGCTTTGACCAGCCGGATTTGAAGGCGACGTACTCAATCCACGTCGTGGCACCGAAGGGTTGGAAGGTTGTTTCCAACTCGGTGGCCAAGACCGGCGCCACCACCGATGTCCACGGCAATGAGGCCGATACCTTCGACTTCTCGGTGGATGTTCCGCTGTCGACGTATCTCGTCGCAGTCTGTGCGGGCCCGTGGCACGAGGTCACTGACTCGTGGACCGGCACTGTCGCACCGCACCCGGAGACCCCTGCCGAGCACCAGCCGGATGGCGAGCTGACCATTCCGCTGGGGCTCTACTGCCGCCAGTCCATCGCCGAGTACCTCGATGCCGACACCTTGTTCAAGGAAACCAAGGAAGGCTTCGACTTCTACGCCAAGCATTTCGGTGAGCCCTACCCGTTCGGTAAGTACGACCAGATCTTCTGCCCGGAGTACAACATGGGCGCGATGGAAAACGCCGGCTGTGTGACCATCCGCGACGAGTACGTCTTCCGCTCCAAGCCCACTCACTACCTCTACGAACGCCGCAACGACACCATCCTGCACGAGATGGCTCACATGTGGTTCGGTGATTTGGTCACCATGCAGTGGTGGGATGACCTCTGGCTCAATGAGTCCTTCGCCACCTGGTCGGCCGCCGCCGCTCAGGTCGAAGTTTCCGATTACAGCCACGCCTGGACCACCTTCGCCAACGTAGAGAAGGCCTGGGCCTACAAGCAGGATCAGCTACCGTCGACGCACCCGATTGCCGCCGATGCCAGCGACATTGACACCGTCGAGCAGAACTTCGACGGCATCACCTACGCCAAGGGCGCATCCACGCTCAAACAGCTGGCCGCCTACGTTGGTCAGGATGCTTTCCTCGCCGGTGCCCGCCTTCACTTTGCCCGCCACCGCTTTGGCAACGCCACCTTCGCGGACCTTTTGGAGGCGCTCTCCGAGGCCTCGGGACGCGATCTGTCCGGCTGGGCCGATCAGTGGCTGACCACCACCGGCATCACCACTTTGGCACCGGAGTTCCAGCAAGAGGACGGCAAGTACACTTCCTTCGCAGTCACGCAGGAAGGTGCCGAGCCGGGTGCTGGTGAACTCCGTGACCACCGAGTCGCCGTGGGCATCTACAACCTGCGCGGCACCGGATCGGATGCCGTACTCGAGCGCACCAAGCGCGTGGAAATCGACGTCCGTGGTGCACGCACCGAAGTCCCAGAGCTGGTCGACACCCCAGTCGGCGATGTCGTGCTGGTTAACGACGACGACCTCACCTACAGCATGATCCGCTTGGACGAAGGCTCGCTTGCCACCGTCATCGACAACATCGGCGCCTTCACCGATTCAATGGCACGCACACTGTGCTGGTCCGCTACCTGGCAGATGGTTCGCGCAGGCCAGATGCGCGCTCGCGACTTCGTCAACCTGGTGCTCCGCGGCATCCCGGGCGAGGACAAGCTCTCCGTCTTGGAGCGCGTCATCGCTCAGGCGGTCAGCGCCGTCAACGTCTACGCCGATCCACAGTGGGCTGATTCCACCGGCCGCGACCTGCTGGCTCAGGGCCTGTTGGACTACGCGAAGAAGGAAACCGACGCCGACCGCGCCCTGGTTTTCGTTAACGCTTTGACCACCGTGGGCTCGTCGAATAGCGACGTCGTTGACGCACTGCGCGCCATCTACACTGGCGACGCAGACAAGGCTGGTTTCCCAGCTGTCACGGTAGACACCGACATGCAGTGGCGCGCCCTGAAGCCGCTGGTTTCCGCCGGTCTCGAGGGCGAGGAAGCCATCGCAAAGCTTGAAAAGACCGACAACTCGGCACTCGGTGCGCAGGCCGCCATCGCCTGCCGCGCCTCCGTGCCGACGCTCGCCAACAAGTCCCGCGTCTGGGCAGAGGCGACGGTCTCCGGCAACGATGCCCCGTCGAACCTTGTCATTCGCCACTTGCTGGCCGGCTTCAACGCGCCGGGCTCGGGTGAGGTGCTCGCACAGGCGCTTGACGACGACTCCCGCGCCACCATCAACGCGGAGCAGTCGGCGACCTCGCTGTCGGAGCACTTCTTCGCCGTTGCCAACAGCTGGTGGAAGCAGTTCTCCTCCGAGACGGCACAGACGCTGCTCGAGGGCTTCTACCCAACCTGGGAGATCAGCGATGATGCAATTGCAGCCGCTCAACGTCTGCTCGACAGCGACGAGACTGCATCGCCGGTCAAGCGCATCATCTCTGAGCAGCAGTTCCTGGTGAAGCTCGCTCTTCGTGCCCGCGAGTTCGACGCGAAGTAACAAGTGATTTCGGCCGGCACTTTGGCCGTTATCGTTTTCGTGGCATCAAGTCGATAGACTTGGTGCCATGACAACTTCTCAGACGCTCTTTGACTCCGTCGGCGGCGAGGATGTCTTCAATCGCATCGTCCATGGCTTTTACACGCGTATGCGTTCCGATGACCTCATCGGCCCGATGTACCCCAGCGATGACTGGGAGGGCGCCGAGGATCGACTCCGCATGTTCCTCGTCCAGTACTGGGGCGGGCCGCGTTCGTACAGCGAACAGCGTGGTCATCCGCGCCTGCGCATGCGCCACATGCCGTTTTCCATCGGCGAAGCCGAACGCGACCGCTGGCTGGAGATCATGAGCGCCTCACTCGCAGACATTTCCGATGAAGAGCTCCCCCGCCCCCAGCGCGAAGCCATGTGGAACCACATGGTGCAGGTCGCTGACATGCTCATCAACCGCTTCGACGCGCAGTAGGAATTAGGCCCCTGCCCCGCTAGTTCAGCAGCCCCGCTAGTTCAGCAGCGGCAGCACGCCAAAGGACTCGAGCGTAAAGATCGAGCCAAACCGTCCATCCAGCCGGTGCCACCGTCCCTTCGTGGACACGCGCACCGGCTCTTTTTCATCCGGTTGCTCTGGAATGAAGCCCATCGCACACAGCGCAAACACATCCCGCATGGTCACGTCGACAACGCTTTTCGACGTCTCCTGCGACTGCCCCTCCCCTGAGTCAACGGCGGCTTCACCGGCCTCTCCGCTGACAGTGAGAACCTTCTGATCCAGCAGAGATGGCGGCATACCCATGGGGCCGGAAGATTCCACAGCGACCGCGCGCCCCTGCTTCTCGAGAGTCCGGAAAGCAGTGGCCGGAACATAGTCGACAACCTGCCATCCTTCCGGAACTGGCAAGAATCCCGGCCAGGAGGACGCCGACTGCGCATGCACCCGATACGGCAGCGCGGTGAGCGAAGCTTCTTTGTCCTCCGCATTGTCGGATGATTTTGCCTGCGCAAAGGCACGCACTGCGATGTCTTTAATCTCCGCGGCAGTGACGATGATGTCGTCGGGAAGCGCGTGTAGCGCAATTGTGCGCATGGCGAGCGGGCCGATCGGGGTCTTCACCCATACCTGTGACATTGCTGGCGCAGCGGTGGGCTCGGGCGATGAACTGATACCGGCGGCGGCGGTCTTTCGTGCGCGGATGCGAAGCAACGTGTTCTCGTCGAGGGCGTAGGCCTTATGGGCTAGGACGCCCAGGTTCTTCAGGGCATCGGGAGTGCCGAAGGTCAGCTCGGCAGCGGGATGAGAAGTGGTCACGGCGAATTACTTGTCCTGGTCTTCCTTGTTGTCTTCGATTGCGGGAGCTGCAAAACGCTCCAGTTCACGGCGGGCAGACGGGGAGAGCTCGACTGCCTTCGCAGTCTTGAGATCAAACATCACCATCACGGTTTCGAGCACAGCCACGATGTGACCATGCTGGTCGGAGATAGTCTGGCGGAGTGTGAAAGAGGTGCGACCGAAGTTGATGATCTCGGTCTCAACCACAACTTCCTGGGTGTCCGGCAAGATAGCGCGGACGTAGTCAATCTCCAGGCGACGCACCACTGCCGCAGGCATACCTGCCCCGCCGCCGAGGCCGCGCATCACAAAGTCGAGACGAGCCTGCTGGGCGTATTCCAGGAATGCGGTGTTGTTAGCGTGACCATACTGATCAAAATCAGACCAGCGGATAGCGACGTTGGTACGAAATGGTGCTGATTCAGTCATACCCAGAACTATAGGCGTTTTCTGGAGCTACGAACCTGCAAATAACGCGAAAGCCCGGGACCTGTGCACTGGTGCGAGCCAGTCCACACGGTTCCGGGCGTTGCCGTTGGCAAAGATCAGATTCGCGGGAAACTGATTAGCGGGTCAGGCGACGGTGAGTGACACGCGACGGGCGTGCAGCCTCCTCGCCGTAACGCTCAATCTTGTTCTTCTCGTAGCCCTCGAAGTTGCCTTCGAACCAGAACCACTTGCCCTCTTCGAAGTTGCCTTCCCATGCGAGGATGTGGGTACAGGTGCGGTCCAGGAACCAACGGTCGTGGGAAATGACCACGGCACAGCCCGGGAAGTTCTGCAGTGCGTTTTCCAGCGAAGACAGGGTTTCGACGTCAAGGTCGTTAGTCGGCTCATCCAGGAGGATAAGGTTTCCTCCCTGCTTGAGGGTCAGCGCGAGGTTCAGACGGTTGCGCTCACCACCGGAGAGAACCTTCGACGGCTTCTGCTGATCCGCGCCCTTGAAACCGAAAGCAGATAGGTATGCACGAGACGGCATCTCGTTCTGGCCGACCACGATGTAGTCGAGACCATCAGAGACAACCTCCCAAACGGTCTTTTCCGGATCGATGTTTTCACGGCCCTGGTCAACGTAGCTGAGCTGAACAGTCTGACCGACCTTGACCTCACCGGAATCCGGCTGCTCCAGCCCCACGATGGTCTTAAACAGGGTGGACTTACCAACACCGTTCGGGCCAATCACACCGACGATGCCGTTACGCGGCAGGGTGAACGACAGATCCTTGATCAGGACGCGGCCATCAAAGCCCTTCTCCAGGTCCTTGACCTCAACAACCTGGTTACCCAGGCGCGGCGGGGTCGGAATCTGAATTTCTTCGAAGTCGAGCTTCTTGTACTGCTCGGCTTCCTCCACCATCTGCTCGTAGCGCTCCAGACGGGCCTTGTTCTTGGCCTGGCGAGCCTTCTGCCCCGAGCGGACCCACGCCAGCTCATCCTTCAGGCGCTTCTGCAGCTTGGCGTCCTTCTTACCTGCAACCTCAAGGCGCTCAGCCTTCTTCTCCAGGTAAGTCGAGTAATTGCCCTCGTACGGGTAGAGCTTGCCGCGGTCGACCTCACAAATCCAGCCAGCGACGTGATCCAGGAAGTAACGGTCGTGAGTCACGGCCAGGACAGCGCCCGGGTACTTAGCCAGGTGCTGCTCGAGCCACAGCACAGACTCGGCGTCCAGGTGGTTAGTCGGCTCGTCGAGAAGCAGCAGGTCCGGCTCGGAGAGCAGCAGCTTTGCCAGTGCTACACGACGACGCTCACCACCGGAGAGGTGAGTAACCGGCTCGTCCGCCGGCGGGCAGCGAAGCGCATCCATTGCCTGCTCAATCTTGGAATCCAGCTCCCAAGCATCAGCGGCGTCGAGCTCCTCCTGGAGCTTGCCCATTTCTTCCATGAGCTCGTCGGTGTAATTGGTGGCCATCTCCTCGGCGATGGCTTCAAAACGAGCCTTCTTCTCGAAGATGTCGCCGAGGCCCTCCTCGACGTTGCCGCGAACGGTCTTCTCCTCATTCAGCGGAGGCTCCTGCAGCAGGATGCCGACAGTGGCGCCCGGCTCCAGGAAAGCTTCACCGTTACTCGGCTGATCAAGGCCAGCCATAATCTTCAGAATCGACGACTTACCTGCGCCGTTCGGACCGACCACGCCGATCTTTGCGCCCGGGTAAAACGCCATGGTGACGTTGTCGAGAATAACCTTATCGCCGTGCGCCTTGCGCACGTTTTTCATCTGGTAGATGAACTCACCCATGGTGGAATTTCGTCCCCTCGTAGAAAGGAAATAAGCAATCCCTGTAGAGGTTACGCATAGGAACCAAAAGGCACAATCTACATGGGCGTACCCGCAATCCTTTCCCACCAAAATCTCTGCCAGGCTCCTAGCAAAACTAGCTGCGAGATAACGCTGCCGAATCGTATGCGATCCCTCCCCTTTCTCAGCAGCGTCACCTCACGTGCAGTAATTACCCCTCCCCTCTTTCCGCTCTTTCAGCGGCTCCCCCTCATTCCGCTCTACAACGATGTACTGGCTCCTGGGTTAGAACGGCGCACTGACTCCTGCATCAGCCATTTCTCGCTGCTCCGAACTAGCTGCACCTGTGTTCCCCGCCTCACCAGCGCCGCCCGTACTAGCAGTGAAGGTGCGCACGGCCCCGGCCTGAGACGCAACTGTCTCAGTAACCGAAGCTTCCGAATCCCCAGTCGATGACTCACCAAGACCAGTCGGCGACTCATGCGGCTTCTCAGTCATAGTCTTCACCGTTGCCAGGTGACGGCGCAGATTCGGACCTACCGCCTTAGCAATGATCTTCTGGCGCTGATGCTTCGTACCATCATCGCCCTCCCAGCGATCCGTACGAACGTGACCGTGGACAATGACGGCTTGGCCCTTCCACACCGTGTTATTCACGTTCTCGGCGAGCTTGCCCCAACATTCAACATCAAAATATGACGTCTCCGACTGCTCCCAACCATTCTCCCCCTTCCATGACTTGCTGGATGCCACAGAAAACTTGCAGACCTTTGCCCCAGAATTGGTATTTCGATTTTCCACATGATGGACCACATTGCCCACCACGGTAATAACTGCCTCAGACATCGGGCTCCTCCCCCAAAGAAAGCGTTTACCTACTGCGGCCGAATAATTCGAAGGTGTCTCATTCGTGCCGTGCCAATTACTTTTCCGGCTTCGAGAAACAAATGAAAGAGGTACATAAAAAGCCTGTGGATAAGTTTGTCGAAAAGACAACTATCCACAGGCTACGTATGAAGTTGAGGGGCGAAGTCGCGGCAATCCTCGTCGTCAAGCATGCAAAATCAGCTTAACGACGCTACCTTCCGCGCCTCTTCGAGGCATCAATCGGATTATCCATGTGCACCGGATGCTGCGCGTCAACCTCCGAGGTGTAGTAATCGCGCTCATCCTCGCCGCCAACACCGACCTGCTGGCTCATGCGAGCGAGCATTTCGTTGTAAGCGGCCAACTCCTCATCATTGTTGCGGTCCGCGACGCGGTCGTAGCGGGCTGCATCCTTTTCATCGGAACGCCGCCACTGTACAAACAGCGCAACGGTGACGATGTAGAGCGGAACCTCACCGGCAGCCCACGCGACGGCACCACCAACGTTCTGATCTTCCAGGAGATTCACTGCCCAAGGGAGATCCAGGCTGGCGTAGTAGGTCTCGGCAAGCACCTGCTGCGACTGCATCAGCGAAATACCGAACCAAGCGTGGAACGGCAACGACCCCATCAGCGTGACCAGCTTGACCGACGGCTCAATCTGCTGTGGTGCAGCATCGACACCGATAATGACCCAGTAGAAGATGTAACCGGAGATCAAGAAGTGGATGTTCATGAACACGTGGCCCGCGTGCTCATCAGCCAGGAAGTCGTAAATCGGTGTCATGTAGAGCAGGTAAAAGCCCGCGACGAACTGCACCGTTGCCACAACCGGGTGCGTGAGGAAACGCGACACCGGGTTGTTGATGAAGACCACCAGCCACTCACGAATACCAGGCAGACCATCGCGGCCGGCCGGCTTCAGCGCACGCAGCGCGAGCGTAACTGGGCCGCCCAGGACCAGCATGACCGGAATGCCCATGGAGTAAAGCATGTGGGCGATCATGTGAACCGAGAACAGAGCCGGCATGTACACGCCCAGCGCGCTGCACGAAGTAAACAGCAGCGTGGCACAGCCGGCGAGCCACCACAGGGTGTTGGACAGCGGCCAGGTACCGCCGCGCTTCTTCAGCAAGTAGAGCCAGTACAAGTAAATCCACGCGGCAATGATGGCGGCAGAGCCGAAGAAGATGTCAAAGCGCCACTGCGTGAACATGGCCTCCCAACCGAATGGGATCTCCAGGTTGTAACCTAGCTTGACCTGCATCTGCGTAATCGACGGCAGGCCCTCACCGCCGGCCTGCTCAGAGAAATTCGGTGGCGGCGGAGTACGGCCCAGAGCTACGGCAACGCCGATTGTCAGCGCCATGATGATGACCTCGACAATGGCCAGACGCCAGAATGGACGATTCGACTGAGCGCGCTCAATCTCCGGAATGGTGATCTTGCGGTGCACATAGCCGCATAGGCCCAGCAAGATAGTGAGAACGGCCTTGACCAGCACCATGATGCCGTAGTTGTTGCTGACCAGGTCAGACCAGTCAATGTTGATGGCTGCGTTAATGAAGCCGGAGGCAGACATGGCAATGAAAGCCACCAACGCCACGAAAGAATAGCGCTTCACTACCTCTGGCATCCATTCACCGCGACGACGCGCGTGGCCAACCAGCGCCATCAAACCGCCGACCCAAAACACAGTGAAGGTCAAGTGCCAGATGTAGGAGTTAGTGCCGTAGTCATGGGCACCACCGGAGGCATTGTGGCTTACAACCGCCAGCGGCATCATCGACACCAAGCTGATGGCGAAGAACACCGGCTGCCAAATCCACTTACGAGTCAGCGATGAACCAAGCGCCACAATGCCCGCAAAAATAGCTACCCACAGCCACGCCAAGCCCTCCTTGGTCTGCTCCAACGACACAGCCCAGTTACTCAGCTGAATCGTCGTCGACAGCGGCTGGCCCGACACATCGGAGAGCACCAGCGGAATCTCCATCAGCGCCATGAGGCCCCAGCCGAGCATGGCCCACATACCCGTGCGGGATGCCGTGTAGCCGTCGAGGCCCAAAGTGCCGTCGGCACGCTGCTTCGTACCGAAAGCGGCGAGCATAAACGAACCGACACCGAGGCAGGCGAGCAGCTCACCGGCCGCCTTCGCGAACGGGAACCCGAAGGTGGTGATTGTGCCGGGATCGGGAATACCCAACGTGGCGCGCGAATCCATGTTGAACGCCATCGAGAGCAAACCAGCTAGAACGCCGCCGATAAGTACAAAAACAACGTACCAACCAGCAGATTTACGGACTTTCTTATCCTTGCTAACAGGCGGAGAGGTCTCGGCCTTGGTCGTGGCAGTCATAGCCCTAAGCTTAGCGACCAAAGTCCCTAGAACAGAACCGGTTGTGATTGGCTACATTAGAGACGCTACAATGCTTTTCTTAGCTAGCCTCCATAGCTCAGTGGACAGAGCAGTCGGCTTCTACCCGATTGGTCGAGGGTTCGAATCCTTCTGGGGGCGCAAAAATAACCCGCCTGAACTGGTTTTATACCAGATGCAGGCGGGTTTTTACTTCTTAGTTCTTCTTGTTATCCGCAGGATCCGGGCGCAAGTAGCGGTCAACCATGTCGACGACCTCTTCGACAGATTCCTTGTCTAGCGTCGCGTCCTTGCCATCCGGGCGCCACACCAGCACCATCGTCTGAATCAGACGGTAAATGTTGCGCGCCAGCAGATATGGATCGTGCTCGCGAATAGTGCCGTCTTCCTGCCCGTGACGGACACCGGGGAGAATGAATTTCTCCACAATTTCCAGCTGTGTATCGCTCATCTCTCCAGTGAGCGCTTCTAAGACACGGTCGGGATCTGTCTTGACCAGGCCAGGGAAAAAGTCACTTTCGATGATGCGTTGAACGACGATTCGAATACGCAGCAACATGCGAGCGCGCGAATCGCCAGGGACATAGCGGAGCCCCTCAAGCATGTGCAGGATTTCGCGGTTGGTCACTTCCCCCAGAAGCTCACCAATGTCAGCGTATCGACGATATACGGTCGGACGCGAAACTCCTGCCTTGCGAGCAATTTCTGCAATCGAAGTCCTACGCAAGCCCACAGTCATTACGCTTTCGCGCGCAGCGGCAATGATGACATCATCGACGGATGGTTTCTGTGCCGCGGTGGTGCTTTGAGCAGCGTCGCCAACACGCCTCGTCTCATCCATGTAACTATTTCTCCCGTTGGAATCCGAACTCAGAAGTAATTTTATCAGGCAAATAGGTCGATTTAGTTCATGCCCCGTTGTCCAATTCTAAGATCTTACTTTCCAGTTAATTTCGTTTCCCCCACAATTCGCTCCACAAACCACACGGCAATCCACACGCCCGACCACAGCACAATCCACATCGCTAAGCTGGGCGTAGTCAGCGTGTGCCCCACAGCCCAGTCCGGGCACAAAATAAGGCGCACTGCAGAATCATGCCGAATCTCAGCGAAAGGTGAAATCATGGCTCAGCCCGATCCCGACCTCCAGCTCTCCCCTGAGCTCGACCGCATCGTGTGGATTGACTGTGAGATGACGGGCCTCGAACCCGAGCGCCACGTCATTGTCGAAATCGCGGCTCTCGTCACCGATGCCAACCTCAACGTCCTCGGGGAAGGCGTGGACATCGTCGTGCACGCGTCCGAGACCGAATTGGCGCAGATGGATGATTTCGTCACCAAGATGCATGCGAAGTCCGGCCTGGATCAGGAAATTCGCGACAGCAAGACTAATGTCGCCGACGCCGAACAGGCTGTTTTGGACTACATCCGTCAGTGGGTTCCCGAGCCGCGCACCGCCCCACTGGCAGGCAACTCGATTGCCTCCGACCGCAAGTTCATCCACCGCTACATGCCAGAGCTCGACCAGCACCTGCACTACCGCATGATTGATGTCTCTTCCTTCAAGGAACTTGCCCGCCGCTGGTACCCCCAGGTCCTCAAGGGCGCTCCAGAAAAGGGTCTCGCTCACCGAGCTCTTGCAGATATCAAGGAGTCGATCCGCGAGCTGGACTACTACCGCCGCGCCATGCTTCTGCCCCACCCCGGCCCCGAAGGCGACGCTATTTCTGCCGCAAGCAAGGAATCGACGGAAAAGTACGGTGAGATTCGCGGCTAGCTCGCTTTACGACGACCCAAACCCCACCCTTTCCCAAATTTATCCGGGTTGACCTGCTGTTTTTGTTTCCAGCCCACTGTGGGCTACCATATAGTTCGCTGCAGAGATGAGCTGAGAATACAGCTCCTTTAATGCGGTAATGGTGACTGTAGTTCAGTTGGTAGAGCACCAGGTTGTGATCCTGGGTGTCGCGGGTTCGAGTCCCGTCAGTCACCCCAAGTAGAACCCTCGGCCAGGTTTTTCCGGGCCGAGGGTTTTTGTGTTTCCGCCTTAGCAACTGCGGGTTAAGTAAAGAAAAGTGTGTCTTTTCCGGGCGTGTTGCGGTTATT
>NZ_NOVT01000020.1:0-135833 GCF_008042455.1 Corynebacterium sp. LK10 | reverse complement strand
GCCGCGGTGGAGGGGTGAGCAGAAAGACAAAAGCCTCCACTCGATTACGAGTGAAGGCTCTTGTCTCTGTATATCTTTGTACCCCGTACGGGATTTGAACCCGTGTTACCGCCGTGAGAGGGCGGCGTCCTAGGCCGCTAGACGAACGGGGCTTAGAACTTTCATCCGCGCGCTGCGGACTTGTTAAACAATACACTAGACGTGGATAGTAACTGCAAATCGCCCGGTCAAGGCGCTAAATTCCAAGCGCTTTCGCATTTTTTGCCAGTGCGTTTTTAAGCTCCGCTTCATCCATTCTTCGCAGCGCCGCAACTTCGGCGACAGTGTCCCGCAAGGCCGCGACGACCTCTGCAGAAACCACCTCCGCCGCGTAGCCGCTTCCAGGCTCGTGCGGAAGGTCAGTTTCCAGCAAGAGCCTATCGACGGGCACCTGCGACACATAGGCCCGTCCGCGTTTGGTCCGTAGCATGAGCGGATTGACGGAGATGTAGCCACCGGCTCGGATAAGCCTGGTCAGCTCATCGTTGGTGCCACCGAAACGGTGAAAGATGGGCACGAGATTCTGACCGAACCCTACCCCTTTGCCGGAGTCCAAGCGTGGTTCCAGCAGATCAAGCACCGTATCGGCGCTGCGGACTGTGTGAATGGACAGGATATGCGGCTGGCTCGAAGCTTGGACAGCATCGAGGATGCCGGTGAGGACATGGATTTGAGTCTCGGCGGGAACGTCGTCAAGCCTGCGGGGCGCGAAGTCCAAGCCGATCTCACCGACGAAACGGGTGTGTGGAAGGGCCTCGCGAAATATCTCAAGCTCGCGCTCGTAGTTGCCGTCGATATACCACGGGTGATAGCCGACTGCGGCCATGGGGAGATTTTCGCGCTCTAGCTCGACAAATCCGGAGGGGCGGACTGTCTGCGCGATGATCTCCACGCCTTCCTGCGCAATATCGGCTTTGAAGCACTCGCGCGAAGCCGGTGGCAGGAAATCGTAGTGAAAGTGGGTATCGATGAGCCGCATCATTTTTCCGTTGGTGGCTGGTTTTCGTCGGCCGGACCGCCGATGCGCGGGGCCAGCGGGGTTTCCTCGAACCCGAGCAGACGGCGAATGACCTTTCCGGCCAGCATCTGCCCCATGATTGGCGGTATGTAGCTCATGGTACCGAGGGTTTCCGCCTTGGTACCGCTGCCCTTGTCCGCAATTCTCACTGGCTCTTCGGATGAGTACAGCACCTCAAGACCGCGAATGCGTCGGCGGATACACACCTGACGGACGACCTTCGCCAGCGGACAGACCTTTGTCTTATTGATTTTCGAGAAGGTCAGCCGAGCTGGGTCGAGCTTATTTCCGCCGCCCATAGCGGAAATGAGGTGGACACGATTTTCCGCGCACCACTGCGCGATCTCAATCTTGCCGGTGACATCGTCGATAGCGTCGATGATGTAATCCGGACGCGGGAACTGCTCGAAGGTCTCCGCCAGGTTTTCGCGTGTGAGAAAAATCTGGCGGGCATAGGTCGTACAATCCGGGTTGATATCGGCAACCATCGCCTCCATGACCTCGGCTTTGACCCGGCCAATCGTGGAGACAAAAGCCAGCGCCTGACGGTTGAGATTGCTCGGCTCCACGACATCACCGTCGATCAAGATGAGGTTGCCCACGCCGCCTCGGGCAAGAGCTTCGGCACAACTCGACCCCACGCCTCCGAGTCCGACAACCATGACGGTAGATTCAGCTAACGTTTCTAGCCCCTCCTCCCCTAGGAGAAGCTTCAGTCGTGCGAAACGTTCACTGGTCATAGTCGCCCCTGGTCATAGTCGCCTCGATTCTTAAAAAACAAAAACTCCCCAGCCGACTGACTGGGGAGTAACTTTGTACCCCGTACGGGATTTGAACCCGTGTTACCGCCGTGAGAGGGCGGCGTCCTAGGCCGCTAGACGAACGGGGCTTAGAACTGAATCCAACCCAACTGAGTGAGCGAATTCCGCTGGCCTACCAGGACTCGAACCTAGAATGACGGTACCAGAAACCGTAGTGTTGCCAATTACACCATAGGCCAATAAAGACTGGCGTTTTCACGCTGTCTTTGTACCCCGTACGGGATTTGAACCCGTGTTACCGCCGTGAGAGGGCGGCGTCCTAGGCCGCTAGACGAACGGGGCTTAGAACTTTGCAGTTAGTGAATACATTCAACAATGAACTTCTTCACTGCTGGCCTACCAGGACTCGAACCTAGAATGACGGTACCAGAAACCGTTGTGTTGCCAATTACACCATAGGCCATCGCTGCTGAACGCAACGAGGAATAATATAGCCAATTGGCGTGAACAAGAGCAAATCACCTGGTCAAAGGTTCGTTGTCAAAGGTTCGTTTAAATTCGCGAGTTCCCCACAGCCCACCTCAGCAGTGCGCATAGCTAATGCATAACTAATGCAATGCATATAACTAACGCAGTCCCAGATCGAAAGCCCATTCGATCGCAGCTCAAAGCTGATCCGCCCTTCAGGAGACACTTCGTGGTGAAGCGGCTGGCAAACAGCCGACACACACCAAAAAACCAGACCTGAAAGGCAGGCACCATGACTTCCCCAACAACGACGGCAACATCCGCCCCCATCACGCTCGAGCTGGAGTTCTCCGACATCACGGAGCAAATGAACGGCACCATCGGTCGCGTCATCGGCACTGTCACTATCCGTCAGTTCGCGAAAATCATCTCGGCCCTCAACCTCGACGCCAACCCACGCGTGTCCCCGCACCGGCCGCATCACCGATGCCATCATGGAAACCATCGACACCACGCCGGAGCTCTTCGCCTACAAGTCCAAGGGTGTGCTCCTGGCCTCCACTCAGTTCACCAGTGAAGACAATCTCTACCGCTTCACCTTCAGCAACCGTCGCATCGAAGGCATCCTCGACGGCGGTCACAACTCGCTGGCTATCGCACTGTTCGTTCTGGGCAAGCTCACTCCACCACCTAGCCGCAAAATCAAGACGTGGTCCGAAATGAAGGAGGTCTGGTCGGCGCGTACGGGAGAAATTGAGGAATTGCTTGCCGACGAAAGCCTCACCGAGCTCGATGCCCGTGTTCCGGTAGAGGTACTCGTGCCCGGTGCTCGGGACGAGGACACTGTGCAGGACTTCTCCGATGCTCTGCTCGATATCTGTGCCGCCCGCAACAACAATGCGGAGCTCAAGGCGGAAGCAAAGCTCAATCGCGCAGGCTACTTTGACGATCTGAAGCATGCTCTGCCTCAGGGAATTAGCGACAACGTGCAGTGGCGCACCAACGATACTGGTCGACTAAAGGTGGGCGATGTCATCGCTATGGCGTGGATTCCGCTGTCTTGTATTGACCTGCCGAAGGATGCCGACGGGAAGCAGATTGAAGCACCGACCCCCACCAGCCTCTACTCCGGCAAGGCCAAGCTGCTTGACCGCTTCGAGGATGTCATGAGCTCACCGGAGGTCACTAAGCCCAGCACTGAAAGCATCAATGAGCGCACCGAAGAGGTTGTTCTCTACAACGAGAAGGTCCGCAGCGCATTGAACCTCACGCGTGACTTCATCGATATTTTCGAGCGCATCAACGCAGAGCTACCCGATCTCTACAACAAAAGCGGCGGTAAATTCGGCGGCATCGATGCTGTTGACAAGGCCAATAAGAAGAATCCGCGGACTGGCAAGACTCCACAGAAGTACTCGAAGTTCTACCGCCAGCCCATCGGCTACGCGATTCCAGACGGGTTCATCTACCCGCTCGTGTACGCCTTTGCCGCACCGCTCAAGCAAAACGAGGACGGCACGGTCCACTGGGGAACCGACTGGCACGAGTTCTTCAACAACCACATGGGGTCGCTGGTCAAGGATTACCGCGAAACCTCCATGAATATGCTGAACCGCGACCCGCAGAAGGTGGGCAAGGAAGCGGGCTCTTACACGAACCTGCTTCGCTCAGCCCAGCTCGCGCTCTTTACTGAGCAGCAGTAACAGGAGTGACCTCGAGCGCCTTGCGCAGTCGGCCCAGGCTGCGGCTGCGACCAAGCAGCTCCATGGACTCGAACAGCGGCGGCGATACCTGAGCGCCAGTCACGGCCACGCGCACCGGGCCAAAAGCCTTGCGTGGCTTCAGCTCCAGGTCCTCGATGAGGGCCTTCTGAAGTGCAGCTTCAAGCTTCTCGGTGACGAAGTCCTCTTCGCTGAGCGGCTCCACAGCTGCAATGGTGGCCTCCAGGACAGCGACGGCGTCTTCCTTGAAGTTACGGCGTGCCGAGCGCTCATCGAAGGTGAACTCGTCCTCTTCCACAACTAGGAACTTCGAGAGGTCCCAGGCGTCGGAAAGCGTCTTCACACGGGTCTGCAGCAGCGTTGCCAGGAAAGCGAACTTATCCGCCGGGTAGTCGGCCGGGAAGTCAAAGTGGCTTTCCAGGTACGTGCGCAGACGCTGCTCGAAGTCGTTCGGATCGAGCATGCGGATGTGGTCCGCGTTGATAGCGTCGGCCTTCTTCTGATCGAAGCGAGCCGGGTTGGACAGCACATCGTGGATATCGAAGGCCTTGACCATCTCGTCCATCGTGAAGATGTCCTGGTCGCCGTCCATAGACCACCCCAGCAGTGCCAGGTAGTTCAGCAGACCCTCGCGGATGAAACCGTTATCGCGGTGGATGAAGAGATTGGACTGCGGGTCACGCTTGGACAGCTTCTTATTACCCTCGCCCATAACGAACGGCAGGTGACCGAACTCCGGGGTGAACTTGGCGACACCGATGCGCTTCAGCGACTCGTAGAGAGCGATCTGGCGCGGGGTCGATGGCAGCAGGTCCTCACCACGCAGGACGTGAGTGATCTCCATCAGGGCGTCATCGACCGGGTTAACCAGGGTGTAGAGCGGTTCACCGTTGGAGCGAGCAATGACGAAGTCCGGAACCAGGCCGGCCTTGAACTCGATACGACCGCGCACGAGGTCGTCGAAGACAATGTCCTCGTCCGGCATGCGCAGGCGAATCACCGGCTTACGGCCCTCTGCGCGGAAGGCTTCCTTCTGCTCCTCGGTGAGGTTGCGGTCATAGTTGTCGTAGCCCAGCTTCGGGTCACGACCGGCAGCCTTGTGGCGCTCCTCAACCTCTTCAGCGGTGGAAAAGGCCTCGTAGGCTTCACCGGCGTCGATGAGGCGCTGCAATACATCGGCGTAGATGTCCTTGCGCTGCGACTGGCGGTACGGGCCGTGCGGACCGCCGACATCGATGCCCTCGTCCCAGTCAATACCGAGCCAATTCAGGGCCTCGATGATTGCCTGATAGGACTCTTCGGAGTCGCGAGCGGCATCGGTATCTTCGATGCGGAAGACCAGCTTGCCACCAGTGTGACGGGCATATGCCCAGTTGAACAGGGCAGTGCGGATGAGGCCAACGTGCGGGGTACCGGTTGGCGACGGGCAAAAGCGTACGCGAACATCTGACATGCTTTCCCACGATACCCGCCCTCCCACCTGCAGGCATGCATAGGGTTTGCATAGGGTTACAGAGCCCACTCCCCGGCCACTTCGCCGGCGTATCCGGCGGCGCGCAGCCGCTCAACCCAGCTGCGCAGTGGTGCCTCACCGGTGCCCGGCGCGCCGCGGCCTGGGAAATCGGCAATCTGGACGTGCGCCGGCAGGCTCACTCTTCCGGTCTCCACATCAGCGAGCCAAGCATCCACGTCGACGCCATTAGCTGCAAAATGGTAAAAGTCCGCGAGCACACCAGCACCAGTCTGTTGCGCTAGCTCGTCGGCTTGCCAGGGATCTGTAATGGGATAATCGCTCATCCCGGACAGTGGCTCAATCAATGCGCGAACCCCGCTGAGCTCCAGCTGGGCAGTAATCTCAGTCAGTCTTTGCACCTGCAAGTTCGTTAGCTCCCCCGAGCGCCCCAGCAGCACGTTCGAGCATTTCAGCCCAGTGGCCCGCGCAATCTGGCTCACTGCCTCCAGATGCCCCGCGGGCAGCCCATCCGTATCGAGCACTCCTCGCTGCCCCGCTGCCATGTCCCCTCCCCACAGATTCATGGCATAAAGACCGAGGCTGTCGTCAAAGAGGTCACAAAAAGCGGAAACCTCATCGGGTGCGGGCACTGCGAGGTCAAAAGGCCACCAGAATTCCACGGCCGCGTAGCCGTCGTCACGC
Source organism: Corynebacterium sp. LK10 (assembly GCF_008042455.1). Lineage (NCBI taxonomy): Bacteria > Bacillati > Actinomycetota > Actinomycetes > Mycobacteriales > Corynebacteriaceae > Corynebacterium > Corynebacterium sp. LK10. Next base: position 129,671 of record NZ_NOVT01000020.1, on the reverse strand, counting down.
GCGGCGTTGACGGCGTCGTGCGGGGACATGTGTGCGTAGACCGTAGAACAGTTAATAATAGTGCTCATGACCAAAACGGTAGTAGTAACTGGTGGCGGCGCGGGCATTGGTCGCGAAATTGCTCTGGCTTTCGCCTCCGATGGCTGGCACGTGCATATCTGCGGCAGGCGTATCGACGCGCTCGAGGCCGTTGCCGCCGAAGCGGACAACATCACCTTCTCCAGGTGTGACATCACCGACCCCGAGCAGGTCCGTGCGATGTTTGAGGACGCGCAGGTAGCTACGGGAACCATTGATGTTGCGGTGCTCAATGCGGGGCTGCCCGGCACGCCCGCAGAGTTCGGAGAGACCGACATTGAGGACTTCCGGGCGGTCATCGATACGAATGTGGTCGGCTCGTACCTATGCGCACGCGAGGCTTTTTCGCGGATGAAGGCGGGGTGCGAGGGGAAGACAGAGCAAGCGGGCGGCCGAATCCTGGTCAATTGTTCTATCGCAGCGCAGGTGCCGAGAGCACACACGGCGGCGTACGCGACGTCGAAAAGCGCGCTTGCCGGAATGACCCACGTGCTTGCCCTCGACGGACGCGAGTATGGCATCACGGCAACGCGCATTGATATTGGCAATGCGCAGACTGACCTGTTGGGGACGTTCACAGGCAGCGAGCCGATGTTCGATGCCAAGCAGGCTGCGGAAACTTTCCTCTACGCCGCGAATCTGCCGGCAGGTGCCGTCATCGATCAGCTTACGATTACCGCTGCGGGTATGCCCTTTTTGGGCAGGGGTTAGCCTGCCCCTTAAACTGGAGCACAACTGGGTTTAGATTGAGGAGGCGGGTTAGGGCTATGTCCATGGAAAACCACCCCTCTCTGGGCGGCGGAAACGAAGAAGAGCAGCAGGAAAAGTCTCACCCGTCGAACGAGCCTGCAGCGACTCCGAAACGTTCGACGCGCTGGGACACGTCCCGCCCAACCACCGCTCCTGATTTTTTGCTCTCCCGTGCGCACGGCTCCATCCGCACGCAAGGTATTGAAGAGCAGATTTCCGACCCCTGGCTCGCAGCCGAGGGACTGCACTCGGGCATTCACAAAATGGTGGTCGGCGCCCTGCCCTTCGACTTGGACAAGCCCGCCGCCCTGACCGTTCCCCGGGAAGTCATCCGCTCCTCGCAGCCGCTGGAGCCACCCGCGCACTACCGCTGGAACGCACCCAAGCCTCACGCCAGCATCGTCGCTTACGATCCCCCGCTCGATGAGCACGCTGAGCGCATCGCCGCAGCAATCCGCACCATCGAGTACTCGGCGCTGGAAAAGGTCGTGCTCGCGCGCGCTGTGGAACTCGAAATCGATCCCCCGATTGACCCGCTCCTACTCGCATCGCGGCTTATCGACGGATCCCCCAACCGCGATGGCTTTGTCGTGGATCTCTCTCCCGCCGGTTCCGATTATGAGGGCAAGTTGCTCATCGGTTCCTCCCCGGAGATGCTGGTCCGCCGTACGGGTGACATCGTTGAGGCATTTCCCTTGGCCGGGTCGCTGCCGAGATCCCGGAATGAAGAGGTGGACCGGGCGTCGGCTCGTCGTTTAGCGGACTCGCGCAAGAACCTGGATGAACACGCCTTCGTTGTCGATGACATCGCCGACAACCTGGCGCCGCTGTGCAGTTCGCTGGATGTTCCGGACAGCCCCGAGCTGATGAGCACTGCCGAGATGTGGCACTTGGCCACGCATATCCGCGGTCGATTGAAGGATCCGTCGCTGTCCGCGCTGGATTTGGCACTGGTGGTGCACCCAACACCAGCCATTTGTGGCACGCCGACGGAATCCGCCTTCGGCGTCATTCAGGCCGTAGAGACTGACCGCGGCTTCTACTCCGGCGCTGTCGGCTGGTGCGATGAGAATGGCGATGGTGAGTTCGTGGTCTCCATTCGCTGTGCCGAAATCGACACTGAGGGGTCCGTGGCACGACTATGGGCCGGAGGCGGCATTGTGTCGCACTCCGCCCCAGAAGAAGAAGTCACGGAAACCAGCGCCAAAATGGGCACTGTGCTCCGCGCTTTTGGAGTTAAGGGCGCTTAAGCCCCTAGCGGCTTAAGCCCGCTCCACCGGGTTGGCCAGCTTGCCAATACCCGGAATCTCGATTTCGATGCGGTCGCCCGGGAACATCGCAGCGGTACCGGCCGGGGAGCCGGTGCAGATGACGTCACCCGGCAGCAGCGTAATCGAGGCGGTGATGAACTCGATGACCTCCGGGATGGACATAATCATCTGGTTGGAGTTGGAGTCCTGCTTAGTCTCGGTAACACCCTCGTGAGTCAGGTGCGCCTTGATTGGAAGCTCGTTGTAGTCCAGCTCCGTCTGGATCCACGGGCCCAGCGGGCAGAAGGTATCGATGCCCTTTGCGCGCGCCCACTGACCGTCGGCGAACTGCAGGTCACGGGAAGAAACATCATTGACGATGGTGTATCCGAAGATCACATCGTGAGCGTTTTCCTTCTTGACGTTCTTGCACGGCTTACCAATAACCAGTGCCAGCTCGCCCTCAAACTCGACGTTAGTGGCGAAATCCGGAATGCGAATCGGCGCTTCCGGACCAATAACGGCCGTCGGCGGCTTAATGAACATCGTCGGCGGCAGCGATTCTGCCGACTTCTTGAACACCTCGGCGACGTGGTCAGCGTAGTTACGACCAATAGCGATGACCTTCGACGGCAGCATCGGGGCAAGCAGACGTACGTCGGCAAGCGGCCAGGAACGACCAGTCTTATTCAGCTGACCGAAAGGGTGCCCTTCGATCTCGTGCAAAGTAACTTCATTGCCTTCGCCCTCGACGAGCGCGAAGCACATGCCCTCTGGGTGGGCGATTCGAGCAATACGCATAAAAATAGGGTACACGTCACATTGCAATAACTATGCAATGACCCCCACTCTCAAACATGTACGATTTAAACTCCGCGCGATTCCTGCGCAAGCCACACCAACGCACAAGCCAGCGCATCGTTGAACGCATGATGGGCCTTAAAACGGGGAATGCCGTACTTGTCGCACAGTGACCACAACCGCAGCTCATCACGGACCGGCTCGCGGTTGGCTCGCAGAATTGCGTCGTACTCGCGTGTCATCGTGTCCGCCACCGGCACATCAAAGCGCGCATCAAAGTACTTCCGGCACAACGGATCTAGGAAACCAACTTCCATCCGCGCGTAGTGCGCCAGCAGCTTCCGTCCCCGTAGAGCTTCTAACAGCTTGCCGACGGCCACCTCTGCCTCTACCCCGGTTGCGACCATGTCGTCGGTAAGCCCATGCACCGTCGCCGACTCGCCGACGCTCACCTCCTCGCGCTCTGGGCGAATGAGAAGGTGACCCGACTCTTCCAGCACGATGTCGCGGCCTTCGACGGCAACCCAACCGATGGAAAGCAACTGATCTTTGGAGGGATCCAGACCGGTGGTTTCCACATCGACCGCGAGCCAAGCATTGTCGCGGATAGGTGCGTCCAAGAGTTTCTTGCGGGGTTTGAAAAACTTCAACATTGCGCGCTCACGACATCGCCCGGATGGGATACTTCGCCCCGAGGCTCTGCTGCAACTTGCGGATAACACCAAACGCATCGCGCAGGTGCTCGCGTTCCAGGCTGGAGAGACGCTTCGGGTAGATGTGGTTATTCGGCTGCTCGCCAGCGTTGAACTGGGCCTGCTGGTGATGAAGCTGCACCGTGCACAGGAACTCGAACGCATCCGCCAGATCCTGCGCACCCTGACGGCTCACGCTTCCGGCACCCGCACTCGCCGCCAAGCGTTCACGCGTCGACAGCTGTGGCAGGCCGGCCGCCACAGTAAATAGACGCGCCATCTGCACCACAGCAGCAGTTCCCCCCTTTTTGATGTCCAGGGTCTCTGCGTGATCGCCGCCCTTTTCCAGCACTAGGCCCCGGAAGAAGCCGAGCGGCGGCTCCCGCCAGGCCGCGAGCTTGGCCAAGTGCGCATGCAGGCGCTGCGACCCCTGAGCCAGCGGCAGGTAGGCCGCACGAAGGCTCTCTACCAGTTGCACGTCGCCCGCTACCCCACGCATGTCGAAGAAGGTCTGTGCATGTAACAGGGCCTCTGCCTCCGGTGCCGTAATCCACCCGTGGAAAGTGCGCAGCCACTGCGACTTGGTCATCCGCCACGCAGGATTGCTGGCCATCATGTCCCCTGGACAGAGCGGATAACCGACTCGGTCGAGGTTGGTGCAAATCTCGTCGCTAAGCGCGGCGAAATAGTCAGCATGAGCGTCGGCGTCGTAATCGTCGGCGAGGACCAGCGCATTGTCTTGATCGGACGCGAGCCCCATCTCTCCGCGCCCATGCGAGCCCAGTACTGCAAAGGCATAGCTAACCGGTGGCGGCCCAAGCTTTTCCTCCGCAAGCGCCACCAGGCGTCGGGTGACAGCATCGGCCACGGCGGTCAGCAGCTTGGCGACCTCCTCCCCCGAATCACCTCGGTCAATAAACCGGCCCACAATCCGCCGTGCGTTCTGAGCAATCTCCGCAATCTCGGAGATATCGCTCTTTCGCGCCAGCGTCGCCGTCGCGTACACGGGATCGGTGTGCAGACTGCGCAGGAGGTCGCCAATGACAATCATGCCGACCACCCGCGTCCCATCGTGCACCGGCAGATGATGGTAACCGCGCTCGGCCATCAGCAGCATGGCCTCGAAGACCAGCAGGTCGGGACTGATAGTTTCCGGGTTCCCGGTCATCACTTCGCTTACGAGACTCTCCGCCGGCTTGGCTTCTGCCAGCACTCGACGACGGAGGTCACGGTCAGTGATGATGCCGACGAGCGAGCTCTGGTTGGCGCCTGCAGACTCCATCACGAGCAGACTGGAGACATTCCGCTCCGTCATAATCTGCGCCGCCTCTTGTACTGTCGCATCAGCACTGCAGGTCACCAGCGATGTTTCCATCAGGTCCGCAACCCGTGTGCGCAACGACTCCGATGCCGCAGTACTCCGCAGCTTCGATGCCACTGCGCGAATGCGCGCGTTTTCACCGCCGTAATAGCGCCGGACCTCTACGAACTGGTCATTGAGCTGGTCAAAGACCTCCTTGGAGATCACCAGGAATACGCAGTCCTCCACTGCCGTCATCGTGTACAGCGAGGGGTCACTGCTCAGCAGTGTCGAATAGCCGAAATGATCTCCCACATCTCGCCTGTCCAACAGCGTGCCAGCTGGGTCAAAGAGATCCACCATGCCGGAGCGAATAATGAAACAGCTGTTGTTATCCGCACCCGCCCGGATAATCTCCGTTCCACGACGGGCATAGCGCATGGCCAAAAGCGGTGGGATAGTCGCGCGCTCTTCATCGTTGAGGTCCGAAAAGGGGCGAGTATGGCTGAGGAAGTCTGCGATTTCCGCAAGCTCGACGGTCATGGGGTCAATTATCCCCTATTTTTGCTCCCAATAGGACTGATTTGCGGGAATACTCGACCTTATGACCAATTCCACACACAGCGCTTCAATAAATCCCGAATGGCCGCTCGACGCCCACATCCTCGGCAGGATGGACAAGCTCGCGGCACTCGTCGCCACGCTTGACGACGACACCTTCAACGCAACCCTTCCCATCCCAGCCATTAACTCCCTGGCCGTGCTGTTACGACATGTGACCGGATCCGCGAGGTTCTGGCTCGAGCGCGTCTGCCTTGGGCGTGATTATGTCCGTGATCGCGATGGGGAGTTTTCTGCTCATTGCAGTGTTTCGGAAGGGCTGGAGATTTACCACCGTGACCGCGCGGCCATTGAATCCGCGCTGGTGGAGTTGCAAGGCGCGGACCGCGCTGGTGCTCCTGCTGTTATTCCTACCGATAAGGACCGTTGGTGGTGCGGCAGCATCGAAGGCGTGATTGTGCATGTCTTCCACGAGGCGGCTCAGCACCTGGGACATGCGGAGATTACGAGGGATGCGCTAGTGGCAGGACTGGGAGGGGATGATTCCGATAACGGCGCAGGAAGCTCATCCCCATACCCCCTTGACACCATCATCGATGTACTTCGCCAGGTCGGACATGCGTCGGACTTCATCGAGCACACCGCCGACGGTAAGACTCACATCACTACCGTCGATGGCAAAACTGTGATTGCCTAGCCCTCTCCCCCCCCCTATTTTTTACTGCGCTACTTCAAAGCAGCAGCAATGCGGTCGCCAACCTCAGCGGTCTTGATCGGGCCACTACCGCGAGTAGCCATGTCAGCTTCCACAGCAGCCTCGATGCGCTGGGCGTCTTCCTCACGACCCAGGTGGCGCAGCATCATGGCACCCGACAGAATGGCTGCCGTCGGGTCCGCGATCCCCTTGCCAGCAATGTCTGGCGCGGAGCCGTGAACGGGCTCGAACATGGACGGGTTGGCATTGGAGGCGTCAATGTTGCCGGACGCCGCCAGGCCGATACCGCCCGACACTGCACCAGCCTCATCAGTAATGATGTCGCCAAAGAGGTTGTCGGTGACGATGACGTCGAAACGCGAAGGATTAGTGACGAGGTAGATCGTCGCAGCGTCGATATGCGAGTAATCGACATCTACCTCTGGGTATTCCTTAGCGACCTCATCGACCGTGCGCTGCCACATACCGCCACCGTGCACCAACACATTGGTCTTGTGGACAAGGGTCAGCTTCTTACGACGGGTCATAGCCAGCTCGAAGGCATAGCGGACGACGCGCTCAGCACCGAAGCGGGTATTGACGGAGGTCTCGTTGGCAACCTCGTGTGGCGTGCCAACGCGAATTGCACCGCCGTTACCTGTGTAGGCACCTTCGGTTCCCTCGCGGACGACCACGAAATCAATTTCGCCCGGGTTCTTCAGCGGTGACTCGACACCCGGGAAGAGCTTGGAAGGACGCAGGTTGACATGGTGATCCAGCGCGAAGCGCATTTTCAGCAGCAGGCCGCGCTCGAGAACACCCGGAGGTACGTTCGCCGGGTCACCGATGGCACCGAGCAGGATTGCGTCGTGCTCACGCAGGGAGTCAAGGTCAGCGTCGGTAAGCAGTTCGCCATTGCGCAAGTAGCGACGCGAGCCGAGGTCGTACTCGGTAGTGTCGAACTCGCCGATAGCAGCCTTGAGCACCTTCAGCGCCTCTGCCGTAACTTCCGTGCCGATGCCATCACCCGGGATGACGGCGATCTTCAGCTTTCCTACCTCAGTCATTTTTGAGATACCCTTCTCACTATATGGACACAAATGAGTGTAGCAGAACCTAGCGCTCACTCCCCGTCACTGTCTGCGCGATTTTTAACATCTCCATCGTTTTCACAATCCACCCCGCCTACTGCTCTCTCCTTTTCCAAATCCCGCCGCACCTTATCCACTAGGCCGCGGAGACTGTCATGCAATTTGCGACGTTTCTCATTGTGCTCAGCCAGCGCAGCGGTCTTCTTTTCAGTCTGCGAGGCAAAGGTGTAACGACCATGCCCAGTGTGCTCTTTCTCCGACTGCGCAAACGGCCCTTCATCACAAGAGAGGAACGTCCAAGCTTCGATCCCATCATCACCTCGAACAACTCGCCACATACCGGCAGTTTTGAGGTTGTGGTGCCTTCGACAGAGACAATGGAGATTATCTGTGTGCGTGACCCCTTCCTTTTGCCGCTCACCACCGGAAAGGCTGTGATCAAATTCCACAATATGGTCGATATCGCACTTTTCCGCGGGGACATCGCATCCAGGAAAACTACACACACCGTCACGGGCACGCACGAATGCACGCTGAGACTCGGAGGGCCGATACCCCTCAACCGCACTATCCCCCAGCACCCGCAATGTCGATACCCGCTTCAGCCAAGACTCGGCCACCAGCGAAGAAAGCCAACCTGCGCCAGCGAGCCACACTGGAGTGTTTTCCGGTTCGCCATCCTCCCCGGGAGAGAGCACTCGGAAGAGTTCCAGATTCACCTCCACCTCACAAGTACCGCGTAACGCATGCATGAAAGCTGCCGCGCGACTCACTTTCATCTTCTTAGCCACTGCGTCGATAATTGCAAGGGCTTCCACTGCATGATGCCGCTCGAGTACAGTAGTCAGTGTCGTAACTCCAGCGTCACCATGTTCATCAACTGCGATAAACTCCTTAGCCGTCATACGATCGCCGAAGTAGTCGAGAGCCGCAGCTTGAACCTCCCGTACCTCCTCCGACTCCACGGGATTATCCGCCGACCCTCCATCCGCCTCGACCTGGTATGCCGCCGCATCAATTGCAGCATCTACGGTCGCCTCCACATTCCGGGCCAGGACCCTATCAGCCTGCAACCCAGCGACATCCACATCACGTGGCCGCACTTCCGGAGCACACTCACCAATCACTCGCTGCACCCGCGTTGCCATCGCACGCACGCCACGGAGTGCCTCCCCGTCGCGCCTAGGCTTAACGACGTCCACGAGACCCGACTCCACTGCGTCAACCTTGTCATCGGCTACAGGTCGGGTATGTTTACCAAGCATTGCTAAATGCCTCATCGACAAATGCCCGCGCTCCTGACACATTTCCGCTAGTTGCGGCATACGTCCAAGCATGTAGCCAATTTCCATATATTTGTTCACTTCGGCGCGTGAGATTCCAAGCACCACCGACCAATAAGCCAAATGAGCTTCGACATCGCCATCATCTGGTGGTGCGACCCGCTGAGCGATAACCATCTCCAGACGATTAATCTCGCGCATCACTTCAGCGAGCGAATGAGCCCTCACCTCATGGCTGAACCGAAATTCCCCACACGATTCCAACTCTGACATTGCACTGTCCCCTCCCTAACGAGGTCCCCTAACGAACAGTTCTTTATCAATTCGCCCACACCATATCCCCCACCCCGGATTCAAACCGCTGCGCACCCCAAAAATCTCCACATTACTCGAACGCTATTTCGAACTAAAGCCGAAAGAAAATCCCGCCCTACGACGCAAACTTCGTCGTAAAGCGGGAACCGCACTAGAAACCTAGTCGACCGGCTTCATGGAACCGTTTTCGAGGAAACGACGGTGGAAGTCATAAGAAGTACCCAGGTCATGCGGAGTATGCAGGTACGGGGTGACCCTCTCAGCACGCTCAACGTATTCGAGCAGCGCCTCCTTGTACATCGGGTGCGCACACTTCTCAATGACAACACGGGAACGCTGACGCGGCGCCAGCCCACGGAGGTCAGCCAGACCCTGCTCAGTGATGATGACCATCACGTCATGCTCAGTGTGGTCAACGTGAGAGACCATCGGCACGATTGCGGAAATGTCGCCATTCTTAGCCAGCGACGGGGACACAAACGTAGAGATGTAGGCGTTTCGGGTGAAGTCACCGGAACCGCCAATGCCGTTCATCATGCGGGAGCCAGCCACGTGAGTGGAGTTGACGTTGCCGTAGATGTCAGCCTCAATCATGCCGTTGGTGGTAATCAGCCCCATGCGGCGGACCAGACCCGGGTTGTTGGAGATGTCCTGCGGACGCAGAACAATCTTCTCGCGGTAGTCAGCAGCATTCTCATTCATACGAGCTGCGTACTCCGGGGACAGCGAGAATGCGGTACCGGAAGCCACGGTCAGCTTGCCAGCATCCATCAGGTCGACCATGCCGTCCTGGATAACCTCAGTGAAGGAGGTCAGGTTCTCATACTTGGAGTCGAGCAGGCCTGCGAGCACAGCGTTCGGAATGTTACCGACACCCGACTGCATCGGCAGCAGGTTCTCCGGCAGACGACCGGCCTTGACCTCCCCATCGAGGAAGTCGAGCAGGTAGCCGGCAATGGCCTTAGAGTCATCGTCCAGCGGCTTGAACGGCGAGTTACGGTCCTCGGCGTTCGTCTCGACGACAGCGACAACCTTATCGACATCGATCTGAACATCCGGAGTGCCGATGCGGTCCCCCGGGTTCACAATCGGAATCTCCTTACGGTTCGGAGGCAGCCCAACACTGTAGATGTCGTGCATACCCTCGAGATCCTCGGACTGCCAGGAGTTGACCTCAATAATGATCTTCTCTGCAGCATTCAAGTAAGAAATGCTGTTACCAACCGAAGAGGAAAGAATCAGGGATCCATCGGCCTTAATGCGAACAGCTTCGACCACAGCAACATTGACCGGGCCAAAGAAGCCCTGCTCAGTCATCGGGCCAGAGTGCGACAGGTGAATATCACTATAGAAGGCATCGCCTGCATTAATACGGTTACGCATTCCCGGGTCGGACTGGTACGGCATACGCCACTCAACACCATTGGCCTTCGCCAGCGCACCATCAAGTTCCGGAGCGGTAGACGCGCCGGTCAAGACCTTAATCTTGAACTCGTCGCCACGCTCGTGAGCGGCCTCCATGCGCTCAGCGAGAGCCGGCGGGACAACCTTCGGGTAGCCAGCACCGGTAAATCCGGCAAAGCCCACCATGTCTCCGTGGTTAATGAACTGCGCCGCCTCCTGCGCGGTCATCACCTTGGATTTGAGACCAGCATGGGCAATACGATCTGACATGAATTCACCTTTCTATATCCCCCAACGCGACTATCGGGGGTAGTGCCTCGAACACCAAAGCACACCCCCAACCCTATCAACGAAGCGGTTAGTGCCTTTCATTCAGATGCCCGAAAGCGCCCCCATTTTAGGCACACTTCACGCGACACTAAAGCCGACTACAACACCGTTTTATGCCCTACGTCACAACTGTCTGACAATAAGCCGTACGACACATTTACGACCCCTCGCCTAGCTCAATTCGCGCAGTAGTTATTGATAATCATTTTCAGTACGCTAATCTTGTCGGGTGACTTCTACCGAATTTTCTGATAGCACCACCGAGACCACTCCCGTCACCGTCCTGTCCGGATTCCTGGGCGCCGGCAAGACCACCCTCCTCAACAACCTCCTGGCAAACTCACAGGGGCGCAAAATCGCGGTCATCGTCAACGACTTCTCGGAAGTCAACGTCGATGCCGCCCTCATCGAGCAAGGCACATATCTCGAGCGCGGCGAGGACCGTTTCATCGAAATGTCCAACGGCTGCATCTGCTGCACGCTGCGAGATGACCTCGTTGAAAACGTCGGCAAGCTCGCGCGCAGCGGCAAGTTCGAGCACATCGTCATCGAATCCACCGGCATCTCCGAGCCCATGCCAGTCGCCGCTACCTTCGAGTGGGAATTCGACGACGGCCGTCGCCTCGCCGACATCGCCCCCATCGACACGATGGTCACGCTCGTCGACGCCTCTACATTCCTCGACAGTCTCCGCCAGGGACGCGCACTGCCTGACGACGAACGCACGGTCGCCGACCTCCTCGTCGACCAGGTGGAATTCGCCGATCTCATCCTCATCACCAAATCCGACCTCGCCGGCGAAAAGCTCACCGGCGGTACCGAGGAAACGATCCGCGCAATGAACCCCCGCGCACGCATCGTCCGCGTGACTAACGGCGAAATCGCCACCTCTGCCATTCTCGACGCATCGCTTTACGACGAAGGTACCGCGGCCACTTTCCACGGATATGCAGAAGAACTTGCGAATCCCCACACGCCGGAGACTGAAGAATACGGCATTTCTTCGGTTGTTTTCCGAGGCAATCGACCCTTCGACCGCGAACGACTAATCAAGGCTCTCCGCGGCACAAAGGGGCTCGTACGATCCAAGGGGCACTGCTGGATTTCCGACCGCCTCGAAGTCGCCCACGTGTGGAGTCAGGCGGGGCCGAACCTGAAAATCACCCCTGCCGTCATGTGGGCGCAGACCGATGTCCCACCATCCAATGAGGTCGTACTCATCGGTGTGAAATTTAACCCAGAGGCCACACTGCAAGCGTTCGAGGATGCCATGCTGACCGACGAAGAAGTGCGGGAATTGCTGTAACAAAGCCCCTGGAAGAGCGCCGATAAACGACCCGCTGAAGCGATCAGAGTGTCATAAATCACTTCTCAACCTGCGGGTGTGGCAACACACTGTTAGCGCATGCTAGGTTAGGCGACAAAACTAAAGTCGAACAGTCTATCTAGGAGATGACATGTCTGATCGCATCGCACATGCCGGTTTGCGCGGCAAGGTAATGACCGCCGACGAGGCGGCACAGTTTATCAATCACGGTGATGCCCTCGGCATCTCTGGCTTCACCGGTGCTGGCTACCCGAAGGCTCTGCCGACTGCGCTGGCAAACCGCGGCAAGGAACTCCACGCCAAGGGTGAAGAATTCGCTGTCGACATCTACACCGGCGCTTCCACCGCCCCGGACTGTGACGGCGTGATGGCAGAAGCTGACATCATCCGCTACCGCATGCCGTACCAGGGAGATCCGGCACTGCGTAAGTCCATCAACTCCGGCAAGGCAAAGTACCAGGACATCCATCTCTCCCACTCCGCGCTGTACATCGAGCAGGGCTTCCTGCCGATTGACGCCGCAATTGTAGAGGTCACTCGTATTACGGAAGATGGACACCTCATTCCGTCGTCAAGCGTTGGCAACAACGTCGAGTGGATGGACAACGCTGACAAGATCATCATTGAGGTCAACTCGTGGCAGTCCGAGGAACTCGAGGGCATGCACGACATCTACCGCATTCAGCACCTGCCTAACCGCACGCCGGTGCCGATCAATGCCCCGGGTGATCGCATTGGTACCCCTTACATCGACATCAACCTGGACAAGGTTGTCGCAGTTGTCGAGACCAACGCGCCGGACCGCAACTCCCCGTTCAAGCCGTTGGATGAGACCTCGAAGGCCATTGCTGGCCACTTCCTCGATTTCCTCGAGGGCGAAGTTCGCGCGGGTCGCCTGGCTTACGACCAGTACATCATGCAGTCGGGCGTCGGTAACGTGCCGAACGCTGTGATGGCGAGTCTGTTGGACTCCAAGTTCGAGAACATCAAGGCCTACACCGAGGTTATTCAGGACGGCATGATTGACCTGATTGACGCAGGTAAGATGACCGTCGCTTCGGCTACCTCGTTCTCCCTGTCTCCGGAAGCAGCCGAGCGCATGAACAACGAGGCTGCCCGCTACCGCAAGAACATCATCCTGCGCCCGCAGCAGATCTCCAACCACCCGGAGGTTGTCCGCCGTGTTGGTCTGATTGCCACCAACGGCATGATTGAGGCCGACATCTACGGCAACGTCAACTCCACCCACATCAACGGCAGCCGCATGATGAACGGCATCGGTGGATCCGGTGACTTCACCCGTAACGCCTTCGTTTCCTCGTTCATCTCGCCGTCGCTGGCGAAGGACGGTGCGATTTCGACTATCGTTCCGTTCGCTTCGCACATTGACCACACCGAGCACGACGCCATGGTCATCATCACCGAGCGCGGTTTCGCTGACCTGCGTGGCCTGGCACCGCGTGACCGCGTGGCTAAGATGATTTCCGTTGCACACCCGGAGTACCAGCCACTGCTGGAGGAGTACTACGAGCGCGCGCTGAAGACCGCTCCGGGTATGTCGACCCCGCACGATCTGCGCACTGCCTTCGACTTCCACGTCAACATGATTGAGAAGGGCTCGATGAAGGGCTAAGCAGTAGGGCTACGGCTGCATAGATCAGCTGGGAAACAAAAATCCCCTCCATGCGGAGGGGATTTTTCATGCAGTAGAAGCTGCGCTAGAGACTAGCTCTAAAACGTCTAGGCGCTCAGAACTAGTCCAGCTCAAGCTGCAGAGCGTGGGTAGCGGAGATCTCCTCGGTAATCTTTTCGACGAGCTCCTCCGGAACCTCCTTGGAAACGCGCAGCACCAGGATGGCAGTCTGATCTGCTTCCTGCGGAGACAGAGCAGCAGCCTCGATGTTGATGCCGGACTCACCCAGGGTGGTAGCAACGCAACCCAGAGCGCCCGGAACGTCCTTGTACAGCAGGAAGAGGTTACGGCCCTGAGCACGCATGTCGATGCCGCGGCCATTGATACGGACAATCTTCTCGACGCGGTTCAGGCCAGTGAGAGCACCAACGACGGTAGCGGTGGAGCCATCAGCACCGATGACCTTGACTTCGAGAACGGAGCGGTGGGAGACGGACTCCGGCTCGGTCTCGACAGTGAAGGTCACACCACGCTCTTCTGCGATACGCGGAGCGTTGACGAAAGTGACCGGCTCTTCCACCATGAGGGAGAACAGTCCACGGATTGCTGCCATACCCAGAACGTTAACGTCCTCAGTGTGCAGCTCACCGCGAGCGGTGACCTCAACAGCGGCCGGAGCGCCCTCGAGCAGACCGCCAGCAACCAGCCCCAGCTCACGAGCCAGCTCGAGCCACAGGGCCACCTCTTCACCGACAGCGCCACCGGAAACGTTGACAGCATCCGGGACGAACTCGCCAGCCAGTGCCAGCAGCACGGACTTAGCGACATCGGTACCCGCACGGTCCTGAGCCTCAACGGTGGAGGCACCCAGGTGCGGAGCACAAACAGTTTCCGGCAGACCAAACAGCGGGGAATCCGTGCACGGCTCGGTCGCGTATACGTCGAAGCCAGCACCGCGGATGTTGCCTGCCTTGATCGCGTCGGCAAGCGCCTGCTCGTCGACGAGACCGCCGCGGGCAGCGTTGATGATGATCTGGCCCTTCTTGGCCTTGCCCAGGAGCTCAGCATCGAACATGCCAGCGGTTTCCTTGGTCTTCGGCAGGTGGATGGTCACGAAATCAGCGCGAGCCATCAGGTCTTCCAGCTCAACCAGCTCAACACCGAGCTGAGCAGCACGAGCCGGGTTCGCGTACGGATCGTACGCAATGATGTTGGTCTCGAAAGCAGCGAGACGCTGCGCAAACAGCTGGCCGATGTGACCGAAACCGACGATACCGACGGTCTTGCCGAAGATTTCGACACCCTTGAAGGAAGAGCGCTTCCACTCTCCCTCACGCAGGGACGCGTCCGCAGCCGGCAACTGGCGAGCGGTGGCCAGCAGCAGTGCGATTGCGTGCTCACATGCAGAGTGAATATTAGAGGTCGGAGCGTTGACAACCATGACGCCGCGCTTGGTAGCGGTATCGATGTCGACGTTATCCAGGCCAACGCCGGCGCGACCGACGATCTTCAGATTCGGAGCAGCCTCGAGGACTTCCTGATCCACGGTGGTAGCGGAGCGGACGAGAAGTGCGTCAGCATCACCAACCGCAGCCAGGAGCTCAGCGCGGTTCGGGCCATCTACCCAACGGACCTCAACGGAATCCCCCAATGCGTCCACAGTGGACTGTGCCAGCTTGTCGGCGATGAGGACAACGGGGCGAGCGTTCTGGCTCACAAGCATCTCCTGGTTTGTCTCGAAAAGTTTATGCAGTATGTGCGGTGTCACTTAAGAAAACTACTAAAGCGTGCACGCGCATTACGTCTCATCATAAACTCTGGGGGTGAGACACGGGGGGACTTACCTAAGCAAAACGGCGCTTACTACCCTTTGTTTAGGGAGTAAGCGCCGTTGCCCCCGACATTCAAGTCGGCAAATATTTCGCGTTATATTTTTATTTCTGCTGGTCTATAACCTACTGGTACGTAACCAACCACGGACGCGGCTCGATGTTCATGGTCTCCTCAGGAGTAAACATCGGCTGATCCTCGTCGATGAAGTTCTTCCACGCCTCGAAAATCTCCGGCTGCAAATCCTGCAACATGACGTTCCAGGTCTCAAACTTCTCCTGCGCGGTGCCATGGCCGTCGGCATGCAGAACGAATGCGAGCTCCGGGTGCGACAGATCCAGCGTCTCGCGGTCGCGAATCATCTGTAGCTGGAACTGGTGCAGCATCA
This sequence comes from Corynebacterium sp. LK10, assembly GCF_008042455.1. Lineage (NCBI taxonomy): Bacteria > Bacillati > Actinomycetota > Actinomycetes > Mycobacteriales > Corynebacteriaceae > Corynebacterium > Corynebacterium sp. LK10. Next base: position 113,944 of record NZ_NOVT01000020.1, on the reverse strand, counting down.
GCATCTTCTGCGGAAGGTTGTTCTTACGAGTCAGCTCAGCCAGCCAATCAGCAACGCGGTTGACTTCTTCAGCCTTAACGTGACCAACCTGAGTCGCCGGAACCTGCCCCGGTTCCATCTTCCACTCCGGGTCCAGCGCCAGACCGACGTTTGGCATCTTCAGCAGTTCTTCGTAGAACTTGGCCTGGTCCAGGAAGTCTGCACTACCCGGCTGCAGGTCGATGATGACGTAGCCGCCGGCCTTGGTCATGGCCTCGACGTACGGCTTCAGAGTCTCAACCGGAGCTGGCTCGGAGTAGTCACCGCGTGGACCCGGGTCAGCCTGCGCGACCGAAGCGATAATCTCGAAGGCCGGCAGTACCGGGTCATCAGCGAACTTCTCGTACTGCTTCACGTAGTCCTTCGCACGTGCGACGGCATCCTCCGGATCATCCTCACCCATCACACCCAATGGAGCGACACCAGGGTGACCATACGTTGCAATCAGATGACGACCGGGGAACAGCAGTGTGCCTCCACCTGGCAGCTCCTTGACCTTGTCATCTTTGGCAAGCTCGATGGACTGATCAAACTTGTCCTTATCGCCGAAAACCTTACCCAGAGCAATCAGGGACTCGCCGTCGCGAGCAGCGGAAATCGACTCAGAGGTAGCACGCGCGTCGCCCACCGGCAACCAACTGACCTTCAGGCCAGCGGCGCGGGCCGTAGCAATGGAGGCCAAACCGGTACCCGGTGCGGCCAGTGCCAATGTGTCCTTGACCTCCTTCGGAGATCCCTTCGGCAGGGTGACGCTCTCCTGTCCCTTGTCGTCCTGCCCATCGCTGGCGCGATCCTGAGCCTCTTGGTTGGCTGCCCCATCCTTCGTTGCATCGCCCTCGACGACAGTTGGCTTCTCCGGATCCATCTCAACGACAGCGCGAGTCGGCTTCGACTCCGTCTCCTTGAGAACCTTAAACTCGGTACCGACGAGCTCCTTAAGGCCATCGGTCGTACCCGGATCCGCAATGATCTGACGGCCCTCTTCGCCAGTCAGGTCAACTGCCCCCACAGTAAGGACTGTCTTTGCGCCCAGGCGGTCAATCTCTTTTTCCACATCGGCGATATCGGCGCCAGTATCACGGCCACGAGCATCCTTCTTCGGGCTCTTGGCAGTAGTGTCATCTTCCGCATCTTCGGCAGAACCAGCCACTAGCATCGGCAGACCAGCAGCAACCGCGATGCCTGCCGCCCTACGCTGCTCAGCAGAGCCAGCCGAGGAAACGACAACCGCTTCCGAACTGTCGATCAGACTTTCCGACGCTGCGATGTCGTCGCTAAGCACCGTCGATTCAGCGTCCACCTTCTTCGTGGAAACAGCGCTGTCGGAATTTCCACACGCGACCAAGGCGCTTGACCCCAACGCCAGGCTGACCGTCAGGGCAACGGTTGCCGTCACGCGCCGCGTCATTGCGGATACTCGCACATTTACCTCCGTGAAATGATTTGATTTCAACGATTAGACTATCGAACGTCTTTGTTGAGGGAGACCTTTCACCCCAGATTAGAACCCCGGATAGGACTGGGGCTACACCCGTTTGGCAGTAGTTGCTTTTAGCTCAGACGTTTATTCCACACGTCTACCCCACACGGTTCAGTGAAAGAAAACTAGTAAGAGAGATACGAAAAGGGCCTCATCACGGCGGTGAAGCTCAGTGATGAAGCCCTACTTCGCGAACAAGCGAGGGATTCGCTTAAGCAACAAACTTAGGCAGTCTCAGCGCGAGCGTCGACCTTAACCCAGCTCATCAGGTCGCGCAGCTTGGAGCCGACCTCTTCAATCTGGTGGTTGTTGTAGGAAGCGCGCAGGTCCTCGAGCTCCTTGTTGCCGCCCTCGACGTTGGCAATCAGGCGCTTGGTGAAGGTGCCGTCCTGAATGTCAGACAAAATCTCGCGCATGTGCTGCTTGGTATCAGCGGTAATAACGCGCGGGCCAGACAGGTAGCCACCGAACTCAGCGGTGTCGGAGACCGAGTAGTTCATGTTGGCAATACCGCCCTCGAACATCAGGTCAACAATCAGCTTCAGCTCGTGCAGGCACTCGAAGTATGCCATCTCCGGCTCGTAGCCAGCTTCAACCAGAACCTCGAAACCGACCTTGACCAGTTCCTCGGTGCCACCACAGAGAACAGCCTGCTCACCGAAGAGGTCGGTCACAGTCTCTGCCTCGAAGGTGGTCGGGATAACGCCAGCGCGGGCGCCACCGATAGCTGCAGCGTAGGACAGAGCCAGGTCGCGGCCCTCGCCCTTCGGGTCCTGGTCAACGGCAATCAGGCACGGAACGCCCTTGCCATCGACGAACTGACGACGAACCAGGTGACCCGGGCCCTTCGGAGCAACCATACCGACGGTGATGTTGTCAGCCGGCTTGATGAGGTCGAAGTGGATGTTCAGACCGTGGCCGAAGAACAGCGCGTCGCCGTCCTTCAGGTTCGGCTCGATGTCCTCGCTGTAAACCTTTGCCTGGGTGGTGTCCGGAACCAGCACCATAATGACGTCTGCCCATGCAGCGGCATCTGCGTTGGACTTAACCTCGAAGCCAGCTTCCTGAGCCTTCACAGCGGACTTGGAGCCTTCACGCAGACCGATAACAACCTCGACACCGGACTCGCGCAGGTTCTGAGCGTGAGCGTGGCCCTGGGAACCGTAGCCCAGGATGGCAACCTTACGTCCCTGGATGATGGACAGATCAGCATCGTCGTCGTACAGCAGTTCAATAGCCATTAAAGTTAGCCTCTTTTCGAATCGGATTCGTTAAAAATCTTAGCGTTTAGTTGTTAGCGGGCCTGGAGCATCGGCTTCGGCCCACGTGCCATTGCGACGGTACCGGACTGAATGAGCTCACGGATACCAAACGGCTCGAGGACCTCCAGCAGGGCTACAAGCTTCGAGCGCTCACCCGTCGCCTCAATGATGACAGACTCTTGAGAAACGTCCACCACACGGGCACGGAAGAGATTGGCGGCATCGACTACCTGCGGACGATTGGTGTTGTCGCAGGAAACCTTCACCATCAGCAGTCCGCGCGACACCATGGTCTCTGGGGGCTGGCGGACCACTTTCAGCACGGGCACCAGCTTGTTCAGCTGCTTAGTAATCTGTTCGATCGGCAGCGTCTCCGTCTCAACCACGACGGTGATGCGGTTGACTCCCTCGGTCTCAGTTTCACCCGAGGTAATCGACTGGATGCTGAAACCTCGGCGGGTGAACATGCCCGCAATGCGGACCAGAATACCCGGCTCATCGAGGGTCAACACGGATAGAGTGTGCAGTTCAGCCATTTTGGGACTCACTTCCTGTTGCTTCGGATCCCGATTAGCGGGTCTTCATGGACGGGTGGTTAGCGTCGGGCTGCTTCGCGGCGTCCTCGGAGTTGTCCACAACAGTGCCGTGGATGTCAGCCGGGGCCTCAGCTGCTGAATTCTCATCGTTGAACAGCGGGCGCAGACCGCGGGCGTATTCGACCTCATCATTGGACTTGCCAGCTGCCACCATCGGCCACACCTGAGCATCCTCACCGACAATGAAGTCAATAACCACCGGTCGGTCATTAATCTCGCGTGCCTTCTTAATCGCCGCCGCGACATCTTCCTTCTTGGTCACGCGGATCGCCACGCAGCCAAGCCCCTCGGAGAGCTGGACGAAGTCCGGCAGGTAGGAGTTGTCCTCCGGGCGCAGCTTGGTGTTGGAGTAGCGCTGATCGTAGAACAGCGTCTGCCACTGACGAACCATGCCCAGATTACCGTTGTTAATCAAGGCAACCTTGATGGGAAAACCTTCCATTGCACAGGTGGTCAGCTCTTGATTGGTCATCTGGAAGCAACCATCACCGTCGATGGCCCAGACTTCCTTTTCTGGAGCAGCCGCCTTGGCACCCATCGCAGCCGGGATTGAGTAGCCCATCGTGCCGGCACCACCGGAGTTAAGCCAGGTGCGCGGGTTCTCGTACTGGACGAACTGCGCTGCCCACATCTGGTGCTGGCCGACGCCAGCGGCATAGATGGCCTCTGGACCAACGATGTCGGACAGAGTCTGAATTACAAACTGCGGAGCGATTGCACCATCAGCGGGCTCTTCCCACCCGAGGGGGAACTCGTCGCGGAGACCGTCGAGAAGCTTCAGCCAGTCGGCAATCTGCGGGCGACTAAGACCGAGCTTGGTGTAGGACTCGCTAAGTGCGGCAAGGACCTCGCGGGCATCGCCGACGATGGGAACATCAACTTCGCGGAGCTTGCCAATCTCTGCCGGGTCAATGTCGGCGTGGATTACCTTCGCGTTCGGCGCGAAGGAATTCAGATCACCGGTAACACGGTCGTCGAAACGCGCGCCAATAGTGATGAGCAGGTCGGACTTCTGCAGAGCAGCGACGGCTGACACCTTGCCGTGCATGCCCGGCATACCCATGTGCAGCGGGTGCGAGTCCGGGAATGCGCCGCGAGCCATCAGCGTGGTCACGACCGGAACCCCAGTCTGCTCGGCGAACTCGACCAGCTCCTTGGAAGCATCGGCCTTAATGACGCCACCACCGATGTAGAGCACCGGACGCTTTGCCGCAGCAATCATCTCAGCGGCTTCGTCGATCTGTCGCTGGTGCGGGGTTGTCACCGGACGGTAACCCGGCAGGTTGATCTCCGGTGGCCAGGTGAAGTCGATCATCGTGTTCTGGAGGTCCTTCGGGACATCGACCAGAACCGGACCTGGACGACCAGAAGAAGCCAGGTGGAATGCCTCAGCGAGCGCGCGCGGGATGTCCTCAGCTTCGGTGACCATGAAGTTGTGCTTCGTAATCGGCATGGTCACACCGCGGATGTCAGCCTCCTGGAAAGCGTCAGTACCCAGCAGCGGGCGACCGACCTGACCAGTGATAGCGACAACCGGAACGGAGTCCATCTGAGCATCCGCGAGCGGGGTCACCAGGTTAGTAGCACCCGGGCCGGAAGTCGCGATACAGACACCAACCTTGCCGGAAACCTGCGCGTAACCAGTGGCAGCGTGGCCAGCTCCCTGCTCGTGGCGCACCAGGACGTGACGAAGCTTCTCCGAGTCATAAATCGGATCGTAGAGCGGAAGCACTGCACCACCGGGAATACCGAAGGCTACCTCGACACCAAGCTCTTCAAGGGATCGGACAATGGCTTGTGCACCAGAAATTCGCTCGGGGGCGCTGGTGCGCGCCTTAGCCGCGAATTGGGCGGGCGATGGGGTGTGCTGCTCGTGCGCGTTCACGATTTCGCTCCTGGATCATGGTGGGCAACTACTCAACACACATTCACGCAAAGAAGCTACGAATGTGGCGTTGGCTACAACCCTAACGTCCACATAGTGAGAAGTCAATCCCGTCAATTGGACACGCCATCCGTATCACACCCCGAGCACCCACCCGATTCCAACGAGAACCCCGCCCCAACTTTGGGAATCACTCTACCCAGAAACTCCCCGACCACGACCCCGGGGACACCCAAGCCTGCACACCCAAGCCTGCACACCCGAGCCCTACACGCCCGAGCCCCGCAAGCCCCAAGTCCAAAGCTCGTCTTTATGCATAATTCTTTACCTTTAAACTCAGCGCATATTAAGGCGAACGACCTACGGTGGATGGCATGGAATTCTTGCAATACATGTTGTTACGGACATGGCAATGGGTGGCCAATAACGGCCTTGCCATCGCATGTCTGGCCATTCTGCTAATTCTTGTTCCCCGTATCCGACGTTTCGTTCTGGCAATTGCGGACGGAAACATCTCCTCTTCAGAGGAGCAGTCCAAGGGACGGCGCGCACTGATTGGCGCTGTGGTTTACATCGTCGAAGTCATTGCATACTTCGTCTTAATCATCGCGATTCTGTCGAAATTCGGAATCTCACTGACCGCCGCCGCTATCCCCGCGACGGTCGTTTCCGCCGCTGTTGGTTTTGGCGCACAGGGAGTCATCGCCGACTTCCTTGGCGGACTGTTCATCATTGCCGAGAAGCAGTACGGCATTGGCGACTGGGTTGAGTTCCACGCCCCTTCGGGGACCGTGCAGGGTGACGTGGTCAATATGACATTGCGCGCCACCACCATCCGAACCCTTAACGGCGAGGAAATCATCGTTCCGAACTCCGAGGCACGTATGTGTATCAACTACTCCTCACAGTGGTCCCGTGCTGTCGTTGAAGTTCCCGTACCGATGACCGCCGGTGGCTCCATTAAGGATTTGGAAGAGCGCACTGTCGCCGCCGCCAAGCGTGCAATCACACTGGACTCCGTCAAGGACGCAGTTCTCTCCGAGATCAAGCTGCAGTCCTCCACGGAACTCAACCCGCCAACGGTTATGGGCCTGCCGTGGACCGTCACTATGCGCTTGATTGTCGACTGCAAACCGGGCGACCAATGGCTCATCGAGCGCGCCATCCGCGCCGCAGTCATCGACACTTGGTGGGATGACTACGGCGAGCGCGCCCAACAGACTCCGTTTGCCCCCGCCGAAGAAATCACCGGCCACGTCCGTGATGACACGATGATCGAACAGCTTAGACAGGCCGATGCTAAGCAAGAGAAAAAACAACAGCTTGACGACGGCGACAGCGCTCCAACCGAAGTTGTCGAAGCGGTAGCGGACACTACTGCCCAGCCGGATACCGCAGAAACCAAACTGATGGAAACTCAGACCGTCGATAAGCAAGACGGGAACGAGCGATCCGACCTGCCGCATGCGGGTGCTGACCTCGATGATGCTCGACGCGAGCAAGAGGACAGCGGAAGCAACAACGCCATCCGCAAGCTGGTTAGCCACCCTGACTGGAAGACGCTCACGACGCGCCAGAAAATCCGGCGAATCCTCTCTGCAGGTGGACGTGCTCGCGTTTCGACAATCATGCTCTTGGCAACCCTAATTGTCCTCGGCGTTTTGAATCTCATGACGGTCGAGACCGAGGGCGGCCCATCCGGATGGCTAGCACCGAGCAGGTGGAGCGATCGGGTAACGACACAGGAAGAGGACTCGGAAGAGTCGTCAGCTCCGCAATCATCGAACCAGCCGACTAGTACCACACAGAGTGTGCAGCCCACCGAGACTTCACAGCAGACTCAGACATCACAGAATCAGCCGTCCGAGACTTCACAGCAGCCTCAGAGCACGCAGAACCGCGCACCTTCGACCGCCACCTCCACCGAGCCAGACTCTACTCAGAGCAACACCGACAACGAGAACACTGGCGGATCACAGTCGACAGACTCCACTAACAACGCAGAACCAAACTCGGTCGGGGCGCAATAACGCGCAACTGCCTACCGCGCATTAACCAATCCGAACTACCCGCTACAATCAAAGGCCATGACTGACTCGACTCCACAGCTAAAATTTGCGACGCAGCGATTTCGCCCACAGAAGACGCATCTGTTCATCGTTGCGTTCATGCTCGTGCTGTGTGTAATTGCCACCGGTTTTGCCCCGTGGCTGGCCATTACCTTCCTGGCACCGTTGATTTATACGCTTTGGATTTTCCGAGTACGCACCACCGTAGGGCCACGCGGCATCACTGCGGTGTACCTATTGTCCAAGCGCCGTTCGGTGCCCTGGAGCGATTTTGCGGGCATCTTCTTCAACAAGGGCGGCCGCGCCTTTGCGGTAACCAAGTCAGATGAGCGCATCGCCCTGCCGGCCATCTCTTTTAATTCGCTGCCGGAGTTGAAGGAAGCCACTGGCGGTCTGATTCCAGATCCGATCGCTTCGGCTCGTATGGCGGAAAATGACAAGGTCGAGGTTTTCGACCGCGATGGCCACTCCGTAATGAAGAAGGTCAGTGAGGTTGAGGCTGATGCCAAGGCTAAAGGTGACGCCTCTGCCGAGTAACATATAAGCAGTCCACAAAGCCCCTAAATCTCATTATGCGGACACCAGTGACCACGAAATGAGACATTAGGGGCTTTTTGTGATTAATATGGATAATTAATTACCTTGCACCCTATCTAGGAAGGGCAGCCCCCATGATTCCCCTTCGCTCTAAAGTCACCACTGCCGGCCGTAATGCTGCAGGTGCGCGTTCGCTATGGCGCGCAACTGGCATGACCGATAACGACTTCGGCAAGCCGATTATCGCAATTGCCAACTCTTACACTCAGTTCGTTCCCGGTCACGTGCACCTGAAGGACGTTGGCGACATCGTCGCAGAAGCTGTAACCGCAGCCGGTGGCGTCCCCCGTGAGTTCAACACCATTGCTGTCGACGACGGAATTGCGATGGGCCACGACGGCATGCTCTACTCGCTGCCGTCCCGTGAGATTATTGCTGACTCTGTCGAGTACATGGTCAACGCTCACACCGCTGACGCATTGGTCTGTATTTCCAACTGTGACAAGATCACGCCGGGCATGCTCAATGCGGCTCTGCGTCTGAATATCCCGGTGGTCTTCGTTTCCGGCGGGCCGATGGAATCGGGATCGTCGATTGTTATCGATGGCGTCGTCAAGCCCGGCTCGGACCTCGTCTCGGCTATTTCTGCATCCGCGAACGACAAGGTCGATGACAAGAACCTGCTCGACATCGAGCGCTCGGCATGCCCGACCTGCGGATCGTGCTCGGGCATGTTCACTGCAAACTCGATGAACTGCCTGACCGAGGCCCTCGGCCTGTCCCTGCCGGGTAACGGTTCTACCCTGGCAACTCAGCAGGCGCGTCGCGATTTGTTCACGCGCGCCGGTGAACTGATTGTGGACCTGGCGAAGAGCTACTACCACGATGGTGACGAGTCCGTGCTGCCGCGCAACATCGCCAACTGCGACGCGTTTGTCAACGCAATGACGCTCGACGTTGCCATGGGCGGTTCCACCAACACGGTGCTGCATATTCTCGCTGCCGCCCAGGAGGGCGAGATCGACTTCGACCTCTCCGACATCGACGCGATTTCCCGCCGCGTGCCTTGTCTGTCCAAGGTGGCACCGAACTCGGACTACTACATGGAGGACGTCCACCGCGCCGGTGGTATTCCAGCCATCCTCGGCGAACTGCGCCGCGCGGGCCTGCTGCAAATGAATGTCCGCTCCGTTCACTCCCCATCTCTGGAGGAGCACCTGGACAACTGGGATATCCGCGGCGGCAAGGCCACTGACGAAGCGATTGAACTGTTCCACGCAGCCCCTGGCGGCGTGCGCACCACCGAGCCGTTCTCCACATCCAACCGCTGGGAGAGCCTGGATACGGACTCCGAAAATGGCTGCATCCGCGACTTCGACCACGCCTACACGAAGGAAGGCGGTCTGTGTGTCCTGCGCGGCAACATCGCCGAGGACGGCGCTATCCTGAAGACCGCCGGTATCGGCGAGGATCAGTTCCACTTCGAGGGCACCGCTCGCGTCGTAGAAAGCCAGGAAGAGGCTGTCTCGGTCATCTTGAACCGCACCTTGCAGCCGGGCGAAGTTCTCTTTGTCATCTACGAGGGTCCCTCCGGCGGCCCGGGCATGCAGGAGATGCTGCACCCGACCGCATTCATCAAGGGCGCTGGCCTGGGTAAGGTCTGTGCACTGGTCACCGATGGTCGCTTCTCCGGGGGTTCCTCCGGACTGTCTATCGGCCACGTTTCCCCGGAGGCCGCTGCCGGCGGCGCAATCGGTCTCGTCCGCAACGGCGACCCGGTGTACATCGATGTCGCTGAACGACGCCTTGAGATTCAGGTGCCCGACGAGGAGCTGGCCGCTCGTCGCGATGAGGAGCTCAAGCGCGATAAGCCATTTACTCCGCACAAGCCGCGTCCGCGCAAGGTCTCCAAGGCGCTGCGCGCATACGCCAAGATGGCGTCCAGTGCGGATAAGGGCGCGATCCGCATTGTCGACTAGCTAGATCAAACCCGTTTAAAGGCCTGTGCTTACCGCACGGGCCTTTGGCGTTTCTAGAGTGGCTTTGCGCCCAGTCTTCTGCGTGGGCTTCACCAAATCCCGGTACTCGACGTCGGCAATCCCCTCAGCGACGTCCTCGGTGTGTGCATATTTGCCGCCCTCGGTAATGGCCGCCATTACATATCCGGGGCCAAAAACAACGGAAGAGTGCCACGAACGCCGGTTGGACCAGCCCATTTTCGCGCCTTCAGAGCCGGGCAGCCCGGCAAGACCAAAATTCTGTCGATAGCCATCGGCAGCAATCGGCGACCAGTGTCGCATCGCCTCGAGCACCTCAGAATTAGGATGCTTCAGACGAAGCTGGGAAATAAAAGACACCACATCTTCCGCGGTGGTCCTCGATACTCCCCACTTTTCTCCGCCGGAAGTGTTGAACAGGCCGTACTCGGTCGCAATGGAATCGACCGATTCCGGGTACTTCCGGTAAAAGTCGGCGGCCAAATCGTCGTCGGAACGCGAAATCATCTTTTCGACGCGCTCGGCATCGTCGGCAGTGCCGTGTTCGAGCACATACTGACCGATATACAACTTAATCAGGGATAGCGCCGGCAGCGGGCGTTGCGATGCCTGGCTGCTGTACCCCACGCCCACCGGCTCGTAGCTCACCGCCATTTGCGTGCGCGGGTCAGTCTCAATCAACCCTTCGGCGTTGAGGTTCATGCGCGGCAGACTCACCTCATGAGTCGGCCAGGCGCTTGCCGACGAGACGGAGGCTGCAACCTCATTGTGCTCGCCGGCAGCGGCTGTCGAAGGTGAGTGAATCGACGTTGTAGCGCCTATCGAAGACATGAAAAAGACCACCGCGAGGGTGGTCTTTAGTACGTGTCTCGACTTTGGCATAGGGGGCATTGTACCCCGGCCCTAACGGAGAACCTAGTTTAGGTCGCTCGACTGTTTGTGCAGCTGCGAGCCGCCTTAGCCAACAAACGGCAGCGTGCCGGTCGTCAGCCACCACAGGCCAATTGCTGCGGCGATGGACAGAATTCCGAAGATCCACGACGATGCCAGTGGTCGACGAGCCCAGCCGCGTCCGAAATCGATGCCGATACGGCCCGGGCCGGTGAACTGCAAGCCAAGCGCCATGGCGGTCATCAACAGCTGTAGTTGGAGGTTACTGGAGTCCTGGCCAACGATATTCACACCATTGGCAGAGGTAGCCACATCAAACATGCTGAGGTAGGCGGACAATGCCAGCGCCAACGCCGCGGCCAGCGGTGTCGCGAGACCCAAGATAAGCAGGGCACCCGCGATAAGCTGAACCGTTGGGATGGCAGTGGCCATTACAGGGCCGAGGGCAAAGTTGTTCTGGCTAAACTGTGTCTCCAGCGCAGTGGTGCCACCGGAGTTGCCCCAGCCGAGCAGCGTTGTCAGACCATGGACCAGCAGTAGCGCACCCAATCCAAGACGCAGCAGCAGGAGGCCGAAGTCAGTGGTACCGCGACGGAACTCCGGTTCGTTGTCGTCGTAGAAGTCCGTGTCTTCATCGTCGTCAGCAGCGGCGGTAGTCGTAGCAGCAGTTGCCCCGGCGGCTCCTACGCCTGCTCCTGCAACACCAGCGGCGCCAGCTGCACCAGCGGTATCGCGGGACGCAGCCGGTTCAGCGAAATCCGATTCATCGAAATACTGAGTCTCAGCTGCGGAATTGCGTGAAGAGTCATAGGTCGGCTCCGCCTCATCGTCGAATGCTGGCTGTGCTTCCGACTTATTTGCAGTAGCTCCCGCTGCGGACGCTCCTGCCGCTTCAGAAGCCGAGAAGGCTTGCGTCGGCTGGCTGAAATCCTCGTCTGAATCAACGCGCTCACTACGAGCCGGCTGCTCAAAGATTTCGGTTGCCTCCGACTCCGGGGCCACCTCCGACTCTTTATCAGCCGCGGGCGCTGACTCAGTTTCAGCCTGTTCATCCCGCGGCGAAGGCTTACCGGCAGGGCTAATCACCTGAGGTGCCGTGCGGCCTGCAGCGGCGTAGGCGTCGTAGCGCTTCTTCGGATCATCCTGAACTTCAGGCTCCGGTTCCGAGCTCGGCTCAACCTCTGTCTCTGCCACTGTCTCTGATGCAGCGGTAGGTTCCGGAGTCAGGTTTTCTTGGTCTGCCTCCGACTCCTCCGCTACGCGCTTTTCCGGCACACCCGGAAAAACCTGCGTTGCGGTGTTGTCGCTGTCATCACGGTTGGTTTCTTCGTTCATTGGCTCAGCGAGCTTGCGGTAGGTCGGGACGTCGAGATCGTCATCGAATCCGTCCTCCACATTCTCGAGGGCGCGGTCGTTCGGGTACTTCTCTGAGTCGCTCACATCGTCCACATTAAATCTACTGCCTCACTTTTGGTCGCAGGCGTGGCCGTGAAACGAGGCTGTATTGTGTATGCCTATGGGATTCCACCTCGTCCACACCAGCAGTGCACAGGCTCGCGCTCGCGGGCGGCGTCGTCGTGCTGCGCTCGCCGCTGGTGTCATCGGGATGGTCTCTCTTTCCGGCTGCATGAGTGCCTCGAACGCGCTTGAGTTGCCGTTTACGGAAGACAAGTCAGAGCCGACGGGCATTGCCATGCCGAAGTTTTCCTCCCCTGATTTGCCCTCTACCCCGGTCCCAACCACGGAAAGCAAAGCCAAAGACAAAGGTCCCTGCGACCTCGACGATGTCACTCTCGCGGCCTGCCTACCGCTTACCACCGCGCTAGCCTCAACCGGCCCTGGGGAGGCTCTCGTCGCCACCGACGACGGTGCACTCACCGTTGTCGCACCGGGTAAGACACCGCGTGAGGTCGCACGGCTCGGCGCCCCTGCAAAACAACTGCTGCCCAGTCCCTCGGTTGAAGAGGACCGTCAGGTCTTTGTTTTGCGTAACGACGACACCATTGCGCGCGTCACCCTCGTGGAGGGCAGCACCGCTGATGTGCGCGAACTTCCGGACCTCAGCGAGCCCGGCATTCTCGGAATCTATTTTGACCGAACTTCGGACACCCTGTCCCCGCGCAAATTGCTCGTGGGAGATCCAGGCATTGAGTTTCAGCAGTTCTGCCATGGTCCGGACGGAATGCCGCCGTTGGCAACCGCCATTCTCGACGGCACCCCACAGCTGGTTCAGCTCACCGGCCCTGTGATTAATCCCCTCGGCGGTGTGGACCTGAACGATTCCATCGGTGGATGCGCAGTGATGGGTGACCGCGTGGTCATTGCCATCCCAGACGCGCAGAAGGTCATCTCCATGCCGGTGGGTCCGAAGTCAAGTGGGCCCGACGCGGCGTGGGAGGTCAAGGGTTCCCCTGAAGTGCTTGTCGACGGCGACTTCGGCCACATCTCGTATGTAGCGGCTGTCGCAGCGAATCAGGGTATTGAAGTTTGGGGTGCCACGACCAACAAAACCGCCGGGGCACAACCGTCGGAGTCCGACGAGCGCGTCGTCAGACTGCCGAGCGATGGTGCCGCCGGCGGTTCCCCGGATTAGCTTTCAGGGAGGCTAGCTCAGCTTCTTCGCAATCAGCTGGTTGACCTGAGCCGGGTCTGCCTTGCCGCGGGTGGCCTTCATGACCTGCCCCACGATGGCACCGACGACCTTCTTGTTGCCAGCTCGGTACTTCTCGACGATGTCCGGGTTAGCAGCCAGTGCATCGTCGACGGCCTTCTCAATAGCACCGTCGTCGCGAACGACCTCCAGGCCACGGGCAGCAACGACCTCATCAACATCGCCCTCGCCTGCGAGCACGCCGTCGACGGCCTTACGGGCCAGCTTGTTGGTCAGCTTGCCCTCTTCAATCAGTGCAATCACACGTGCAACCTGTGCCGGGGTAATCGCGAGCTCAGCCAGCTCCACGCCTGCCTCGTTGGCCTTCTGTGCCAGGTAAGCGACCCACCAGGAACGAGCCTCAGCCGGGCCGGCACCAGCCTCAACGGTGTCGACAATCAGGTCGAGAGCGCCGGCGTTAACCAGGTCGCGCATTTCCTCGTCCTTCAGACCCCACTCTTCCTGAATACGGGCACGACGCACCCACGGCAGCTCCGGCAGAGTTGCGCGGATTTCCTCCACCCACTCACGCGGCGCAATCACAGGTGGCAGATCCGGGTCGTTGAAGTAGCGGTAATCCGACTGCGATTCCTTCGGGCGGCCCTTGGAGGTCGTGCCGTCGGTCTCCTGGTAGTGGCGGGTTTCCTGAACGATCTCCTCGCCATTAGTAATCGCAGCAGCCTGGCGCTGCATCTCGTAGCGAACAGCCTGTTCAACCGACTTCAGGGAGTTGATGTTCTTAGTCTCGGTACGAGTGCCGAACTCCTCCTGGCCGATTGGGCGCAGGGAAACGTTGGAGTCCACACGCATCGAGCCCTGGTCCATGCGGGCATCGGAGACACCGAGGGACTTCACCAGGTCACGCAGCGCAGAAACGTACGCACGAGCAACCTCTGGGGCACGCTCCCCTGCACCGAGAATTGGCTTAGTAACGATCTCAATCAGCGGAATACCTGCGCGGTTGCAGTCCACCAGCGAACGCGTGGCGCCGTGAATACGACCATCGGCACCGCCCAAGTGCGTCAGCTTGCCGGTGTCTTCTTCCATGTGAGCGCGCTCGATTTCGACACGGAACTCCGTGCCGTCGTCAAGCTGAACGTCAAGATATCCGTCGTAGGCGATTGGTTCGTCGTACTGCGAAATCTGGTAGTTCTTCGGCTGGTCCGGGTAGAAGTAGTTCTTGCGCGCGAAGCGGGAGGACTCAGCAATCTCGCAGTTCAGCGCCAGGCCAATCTTGATGGCCCACTCAACGCCCTGACGGTTAACCACAGGCAGCGCGCCAGGTAGGCCGAGGCTGCAGGGATCGACGTTGCTATTCGGCTCGGCACCAAAGTGCGCCGAGGAGGAGGAGAACATCTTGGTATTCGTCGAGAGCTCGACGTGAACCTCCATGCCCATTACCGGGTCAAAACGTTCGAGGACCTCATCAAAGTCCATCAAGTCATCAGCGTATGCAGCGGTCATGTTTGTAGAGTCTACTAGCGATGGCCCCGCAGGCGTGCCCTAGGGTATAAGTCGTGCCCGGAGTTAACGAACACCCACCGATTCCACCGACGTCAGCACGCGATACGCCAACGTTCCGCGACGCCGCTGACCGCCACCGCGCAGGCGCTACTTTCGACAACGACCTGCAGGAAAGCGCCGACGGAGCCACGGGCTACCACCGCGTGCGCCCCGGATATCCTCCAACCGTCATCGAAGCGCTTACCCGTCTCGCACCGCACCCACAGGTAGTCGCCGATATCGGCGCCGGCACTGGGAAGCTCACCGCCTCGCTTGCCGACGTCTACCGCGATGCCACCCTGCTGGCACTCGATCCCTCCACCGCGATGCGGCAAGCACTGATGCACAATGTGCCAGCGGCGGAATGCCTGGAAGGCACTGCGGAGCGCACGGGACTGGAGTCCAACAGCGTCGATGTAGCAACATGTGCGCAGACATGGCACTGGGTGGACCCGACAGCTGCAAGTAAAGAACTCACTCGGGTGCTACGCGCGGATAGCGTGGCTATGTTGGTGTGGAACACCTTGGATGTTTCCGTACCGTGGGTGCATCGGCTCAGCCGCATAATGCACGCCGGCGACGTGTTGCGTCCCGGCTTCTACCCCGAGGTTGGCCCGGAGCTGGAGCTAGTCGATGAGGTGCGTCTGGCCTGGGAGCAGACACTGACCATCGAGGACATCGTGCTGCTGGCACGAACCCGTTCCTATTGGCTTCGTTCCAAGCCCGCCACTCGCGCCAAGGTGGAGGCGAACTTGCATTGGTATCTCCACGAACACTTGGGGCACACATACGAAGAAGGCATCGCCCTTCCCTACCGGTGCGATGCCTTCTATTTTCGAGCTGCCTAAATTTTCGAGCTGCCTAGTCGCGCTAGTTACTTTTCTTTCTTCGGCTTAGGGTGAGCCACGCGCTTGAATGCATTCTTAGTCTGTCCGGCAAGCTTCTTCGGCGCAGTGGCTGTGGCCTCGCCTGGGAAGGAGTCCCTCGCGGTCTCGCGAGGATTGTCATCATCGGAGGCTTCCTCGATTTCGGAAAGTTTCTCCAGGCGCTCATTATCCTTTTCTACGATGCGCTCGGCGTCATCCTCGGTGAATTCAACATTATCGTCGCTGACCAGTTCCTCGACGATGTCGTCGCGGACGCTCTCCTGAAGATCGACGTTGGAAATGTTGGAGTTGGCCAAAGCGCGGTCGAGCTTCTTCTGATCGGCGGTGGTGAACTTCTTGTTCGGGTGCATCTTCCGGCGTGCGAGCTTACGGATACGGCCGCGACGCTTCGACTCCTCCATCAGCTTGTTACGTCCAGCCAGGTACGCACCACACAGAATCACGATAAGAGCGATACCGACGTAGCCAAGGGCCGGGTAGATGGAGCCAACCAGGGCCTTGAACCCAAAGAAACTTAGGCCAAAACCAATCAGCACCGTCACGATGAATACCAGGCGGAAACGCTGCGGGGTATTGCGTGTTAGGCGGCGGCCCAGCGCGTAGAACATGCCAATGGCCGTGTTGAAAATCATGGCGTAGATGATGATTGCCATCACGGTACCCAGGACCGGGTGGATGTCATTGACGATTGCCAGGGTCGGCATATCTTCGTGGCCAACATCCTTGACCTTGAAGAAGAGGGCAAAGGTCACCAGCGTCAGCAGACCTGCATAGATGCTCCCGCCCATGAGACCACCGATGCCAGCTTCACGCGGGTTCAGGTAGCTACCGCCGATGACAATCGACATCGATACGGCCACCATCACACAGAAACCGACATAGTTCAGGGCAGAAATAGACCAGTGTGGCAGCGATGTCGACAGTTCATTGGTGTACTGCGCGGCCTCCGACATCGACGTGTCGGTGGTGAACAAAGTGTAGATACCGGCTCCAAGCAGGAACACGATAATGAATGGAGTGATCATGCCAATCACGCGGCTGACCTTGTCGGCATCCAGCATGCCTACACCCAAAGTCAGGGCAACCATGATGACGGCGCCAATCCACACCTCAAGTCCGAACTGCTGGTTCAAGTTCGCACCGGCACCGGCGAACATGACGAAGCCGGTACAGAACAGCGTGATCATCACGGCGATATCCAAAATCTTCGAAACCCAACTGCGGGTGATTACGTCGAAGACCTCGGAGTGCTCATCAGCCTGCAAGTAGCTGGCAATTGACAGCACTGCCAGGCCACTGGCAATCATCACGACGGAGGCAAGTACCACGCCCCACAAGCCGTTAGTGCCAAATGCCACGAAGTACTGCATCATTTCCTGGCCGGATGCGAATCCGGCACCGACAGTTAGGCCGACAAAGGCCATCGCGATTGTTGTGGCTCTTTTCCACATAACGAGAAAATCCTAAATATAAGTCTATTTTTCAAAAACCGGAACCTTACAAAGCATACTGCCCGAGCTGGTGATTGATACACCAGCTCGGGCAGTATGCCTATTTTGTTACGAAGATGTGCCTAAATGTTTAGCAACGCGTGCTTAACCGACGCGTTTAACCAAACAGCGCAGCAGCTGCGCGGTAACGGCCATCCGGCACAACCTTCAACTCAGCAACCGCATCGTCGATGTCGATACGCTCGATGTTCTCACCGTGCAGAGCGACGATCTTGCCGAAGTCCCCCTCGTGTACTGCTCGGGTGGCGTGGACACCGTAGCGGGTAGCAAGCACGCGGTCGTACGCAGTCGGCGTACCGCCACGCTGAATGTGACCCAGCACCGTGGTGCGAACGTCGTACCCGGTGCGCTTCTTAATCTCCGCACCAATAACCTGACCAATGCCGTTGAAGGTTTGGTGGCCGAACTGGTCGACACCGCCCTCTTCGTACTCCATGGTGCCCGGCTTCGGGGTGGCGCCCTCAGCGACGACGATAATGCCGTACTTCTCACCCATCTGGAAACGGCGCTCCATCGACTTCACAATCTCGTTGATGTCGAATGGCTTTTCCGGAATGACAATGTGGTGAGCACCGCCGGCCATACCCGCATGCAAAGCGATCCAGCCCACGTGTCGACCCATGACCTCAACAATCATGACGCGCTGGTGGGATTCCGCAGTGGTGTGCAGACGGTCAACCGCGTCGGTGGCAACAGCCACAGCCGTGTCGAAACCGAAGGTGTAGTCCGTACCGTTGACGTCATTATCAATAGTCTTCGGAACACCGACGACCGGCACCCCATTGTCCGAAAGCCACTTGCCGGCCTTCAGCGTACCTTCGCCACCGATTGGGATCAGGGCATCGATGCCCGCATCAGAGAGATTTTCCTTGATGCGGTCGAGGTTAGACATGAGAATGTCCGGATGCACGCGGCCGGTGCCCAGCATCGTGCCGCCACGCAGCAGCATACGGTCAATCCGCTCATCGTCGTAAAGCTGGACCCTACGGTCTTCCATAAGACCAATCCAACCGTCCTCAAAACCGACGACGGTTGAGCCGTACTCGCTCGAGCTGGTACGGACAATTGCACGGATAACGGCATTCAGACCGGGACAATCTCCACCGGAGGTAAGGGTCGCAATTCGCATGATGCCCACCTTAGTCGCGTTAGTCAGTTCGTGCTTGACGGCCTTGGTCGAAACTACTTCTGCAGGTACTCCTGCCCTGGTAGCTCAGACGGTAGCTCCATCTTCGTCGTCACCTCCGACGCCGGCACAAGACCATATTCCTCGAGCGCCTTGCGCACGTACTCTGCGGCATCGACGTTCAGCGGAGACTCCGTCCACAATGCAATCGGCAGGTTAATAAAGCGGTTCTCCTTGACCGCCTCGAGATCCTTCGTTGCCGGATTCGTGCGCAAAACCTTGATTTTCTCTTCGAAGGTCTGACCTGGGTAGTCCACAAGCGCGATGAAGTCAGGATTCATCTCCGCGACATGCTCCCAGGAGGTCGTAGTCCAAGTGTCCTTAATCGACTCGGTCGCATTGATTGCACCGGCCTTTTCCAGGATGCCCTGCGGTGCGCCAAAGGAACCCGAGGTAATTGGTGCTTCACCGACAGAATCAAAGAGGAAGCCCACTGGCTTCTTATCTCCCTTTGGCGCGGCATCCAGGGCTTGCAGTCGGTTATCAATATCTGCAATAACCTTGTCGCCCTCACCGTCGTGTCCGGTCAAGGTAGCGATATTCTTCAAATCAATTTTGACAGCTTCCCACGGATCCACCAGACCACGAGTATGCCCCGGGTCGCCACTGCCTTCCTTGCCCGCCGAGGCTGCGTCACCAGTACGGCAAGATTCCGTCAGGGTGTAGGCACCGATACCGTGCTCGGAAAGCGATTCCGGGGTAATGCCCTTGTCTTCACTAAAGCCATAGCCCCAGCCCGCCAGCATCACATCCGGTTCGGCCGCAATGACCTGCTCCAGATTCGGGTATTCCTTCGCAACTTCTGGCTTCTGCGCAATTGCATCGCCATAAGCTGCGGTCAACACCGGCAGATGCGAGGCCATAGAGCTCACCGCTGTGATCTCATCCGCAGCACCGACAGCCAGCGCCAGCGAAGCAATATTGCCGTCATTAATCAGCAGCTTTTTAGCTACACCCGGGTAGCTGACTTCTTCACCGCAGTTGGTGAGGGTAAGGCCTGACGACGAGGCCTGCGTTCCCTCATCAGAGCCACAGGCGGCGGCTCCGAATGCCAGAGCAGCCACAGCGATACCAGCTGCTGAGGCACGAAGGGGACGTCGGAAAGCATGTGCGTTATTCAAGGGAGTACTCCTAGTTGATGGTGGCAGCATCCAGCTCGCTATCGATTGCGAGGTGGCGGCGGCCAGCGGGGGAATTGAGCTGACAGGATTCAACCTGAAAGATTTGGGCGACAAAGTCGCGGGTAAGCACTTCTGCGGGAATGCCGTCGGCCGCGATACCGCCGTCCGCGACCACGATGACGCGGTCGAAGTGGTTCATCACCAGGTCCAAGTCGTGGATCGCGGCAATGACACACGCTCCGCTGGAGCGGGCCAGACGGAGGACGGATTGTTGATGGCGCACGTCGAGGTGGTTAGTGGGCTCGTCGAGAAGCATGATTGGCGAGTCCTGGGCGATGGCACGCGCCAGACACACGCGACGACGTTGCCCACCCGAGAGTTGCCCACACAGGCGTTGCGCAACCGCTTCCAACCCCACGAGCTCCAGCGCACGGTCGACGTGGGAATTGTCCTCGGCGGTGTTGCCACCAAAAAGGCGCTGGTAGGGCAAGCGCCCCAGGGAGACAAAGTCGCGCACGCGCATTTCGGCGGGTGGAACCTCGTTTTGCGCGACGAAAGCCAGATCGCGGGCGCGGTGCTTCGAGCTGATTGAGCTCATCGATTTGCCGTTAATCTCGACCTCGCCCGTGGCCGGTTTCGTGATTCCACCGAGCGCACGCAGCAACGTGGATTTACCCGCGCCGTTAACACCAATGATGGCGGTCATGGGTTCTGCACCGAAGTTGAGGTTGACTCCGCTGACAATGGTGCGCCCAGCGATATCACAGCGCATATCTTTAGCGGCGAGTACAGATTTTGGTAGAGCGCTCATTTACTCAGCACCTCCGTAGCTGTAGTGCGAGCGGCTCATGAGGTAGAGGAAAAGTGGTGCGCCAACCAATCCCGTGACTACTCCCAGCGGCATTTCCTGGCTTCCGCCCACTACGCGCGCGATGATGTCCACCCAGATGAGAAACAGTCCACCCATGAGGGCAGCAACCGGTAGGACAACGCGGTGCGTGGCCCCTACCAAGATGCGGGTCAAGTGTGGAATCACCAGGCCGACAAACCCGATGCCGCCAGAGACCGCAACGAGCGTGCCAACGAGGACAGCCTGGAGCACAAATACCTGTGTGCGTAGCCGAGAAACATCAATACCTACGGCCGCTGCGGTGCTCTCACCAGTTGCCAGCGCATCCAGATGACGGGCTTTGACCAGGAAAAACAACAGTACTGCGATGAGGACAATGAGCGGGAAGAGCGTCTTCAGCCATGTCGCACCGGCAACAGAGCCCAGCATCCAAAACATCACGGACTGCGCGGCCCTCGGGTCTGGCCCAGCGAAGACCATGAAGCTACTCAGCGCGGAAAACGCAGCGGAGAGCACAACGCCGGAGAGCACCAAACGCAGCGGAGTCAGCCCACCGCCTGCAGTGGCGAAAGCACCGACCGCGAGGGTGGCCATTACTGCACCGAGGAGTGCACCGAATGTCAGCGGCGCGATGGGGCTACCGGAGAAAGCACCAAAGATAATCACCGCGGTCGCACCGGCACCGGCGCCGGCGGAAATACCTAGCAGATATGGGTCTGCCAACGGGTTACGGACCAATGTCTGCATAGCCACACCGGAGACAGCTAGCCCCGCCCCTACAATCGCTGCGAGAATACCCCGGGGAGCGCGGAGATTCCAGACGATGGTGTCCGAACTGGCGGGCACAGATTCATCGAGCTCAATGCCGAAGATGTGATGCGAAATGACCTGTGTCGTGGTGGACCAGGTGATATCCGCCGAGCCGAAGACCACCGCAGCGACCAGACTGACGGCAATGGCTATGACAATGACCAGCCCATAGATCCAAGGCATAAACCGCGGTGGGTTTTTAAATCTAACTCTCTCCATGTTTGCGTTCCTGCGTATGTATGAAACTCTCCCCGACACGACAACAACCGCCGCTCTCCCACTTCAGTGAGAAAACGACGGTTGCAGAAAACCGACTAAGGCTTATTGAGCGTCTTTATGCAATCGAGCCGCGAACCTTTTCGTAGGCAGCGCCGACCTTGTACAGACGATCGTCACCGTGGCGCGGAGCCATAATCTGCAGGCCTACCGGCAGGCCGGTGTCTTCAGCCAGGCCCGACGGCACGGACATGCCACACATGCCGGCCAGGTTGAGCGGCAGAGTACACAGGTCGAACATGTACATGCTCAGCGGGTCGTCAACCTTCTCGCCCAACTTAAACGCAGTGGTCGGAGTGGTCGGCGAGATCAGGACATCTACCTGTTCGAAGGCCCGCTCGAAGTCCTGCTGAATCAGGGTACGGACGCGCTGTGCCTGGATGTAGTAGGCATCGTAGTAACCGACCGATAGCGCGTAGGTACCAATGATGATGCGTCGCTTAACCTCATCGCCGAAACCAGCGGCACGGGTCATAGCCATGACCTCATCGGCCGAGTGCGAACCGTCATCACCAACACGCTGGCCGTAACGCATGCCGTCGAAACGAGCCAGGTTGGAGCTGACCTCACACGGCAGAATCAGGTAGTACGCGCTCAGTGCGTGGTCGAAGTTCGGGCAATCGACCTCGACCACCTCTGCGCCAGCTTCCTTAAGCTTGTCGACGGCCTCGTGGAAGCTGTCCAGTACGCCGGCCTGGTAACCCTCGGTGCGGTCGAACTGCTTGACGATGCCGACCTTAACCCCCGTGAGGTCACCGGTAGCACCTTCCTTGGCAGCAGCAACCACATCGGCAATCGGCTGCTCCGTGGAAGTCGAGTCATTCTCGTCGTGACCAGCAATGATTTCGTGCAGCAGCGCGGTGTCCAGAACGGTTCGCGCGGTCGGCCCACCCTGATCCAACGAGGAGGCGCAAGCGACCAGGCCGTAGCGGGATACCGTGCCATAGGTCGGCTTCACGCCGACCGTTGCGGTCAGAGCTGCTGGCTGACGAATCGAGCCACCGGTGTCAGTACCGATAGCCAGCGGAGCCATACCGGAGGCCAGCGCCGCGGAAGAGCCACCACCGGAACCGCCTGCGGTGCGCTCAACATCCCACGGGTTGTGAGTCGGGCCGTAAGCGGAGTTTTCAGTCGACGAGCCCATGGCGAACTCATCCATGTTGGTCTTACCCAGAATTGGGATGCCAGCTGCACGCAGCTTGGCAGTAACCGTTGCGTCGTAAGGGCTCATGTAGCCCTCGAGCATCTTGGAAGCGCAGGTGGTCGGCGCATCGGTGGTAGTGAAGACATCCTTCAGCGCCAGCGGAACACCGGCCAGCGCGGAGGCCGGCTCCTCGCCAGCATCCAGCGACTCATCGACCTTGCGAGCTGCAGCCAGGGCCTCTTCGGCACCGACGTGCAGGAATGCGTGAATGTCCTCATCAATTGCCGCGATACGGTCGAGGAACGCCTGGGTGACCTCTACCGAGGTCAGCTCACGAGCGTGAATCTTCTGTGCGAGCTCAAAAGCGCTCAGCCCCAGAATCGGGTCCTCAGCAACAGCGGCATGCAGGTTCGGGTTAGCTGCAATCATTTCTTCCACGTACTCCTACTCGCCGAGAATCTGGGGAACTTCGAAGCGCTGGCGGTCCTGCGACGGCGCCTGGTCCAGCGCCTGCTCCGCAGTCAGCGTCGGCTTGACGACGTCCTCGCGCATCACACCGGACAGCGAAGAGGGGTGACTCATCGGTTCAACATCATCCGCAGCCACCTTTTGAACGGCCTGGACGTGGTTAATAATGCCGTCGATCTGACCGGCGAACTCGTCGAGTTCCGCGTCAGTCAGAGCCAGACGGGACAATCGCGCTAGGTGGGCGACCTCATCGCGTGAGATAGCTGGCACGCTAGTACCCCTTTCATTTCTTCGTACGAAGCTAGTGCACAGAAGTTTAGTTGAAACTGATTTTGAACCGCGCGAGCGGGCTGTACTTGCCAACAGTAGTCGTTGTCGCCAAGTAGTTGTCCGCAGGGTCTTACATTTCAAAGGTTTACCCTGTAGCCTAAATCACTACTTCTATAGTTACACCGCAAGCATCACTATCAATTATTCGAAAGGTTGTGCACACAGCCATGAGTTACCTCCTTCGCATCCAGCTTCCCGACGAACCAGGCGCACTTGGCTACGTCGCGGCTGCCCTGGGCGAAGTAGAAGGTGATATTCGCAGTGTCGATGTCGTAGATTACGGCGCTAATGGCGTTGTTGTTGACGACATCGTGGTTGACCTGCCCATGGGCCTGCTACCAGACACACTGATTACAGCGGCTCAGTCCATTAGCGGAGTGGAAGTCGATTCAATTAGGCCTTTCTCCGGCTCGGTTGACCGCCGCGGACAGATTGCACTGCTGGCCAAGTTCTCACAGCACACGAAGAACTTGGATCGTGCCCTCGGAGATGTCGTCGACGGCCTGCCTCAGACTATGACTGCCGGCTGGGCTATCGTCCTCGGCGAACAGAGCGATGGCCGCTGGGTACGTCGCGCTTCCTCTACCGCTGCTCCAGAGGATAACGGCCGGACTCTGCCGGAAGCCCCAATTGACTCGCCGCGAAACCTGGATCCGGACGAGGAAACGTGGCTGCCGGAGGACTGGACAGTTATGGACTCCTCCATTGCCGCCACTCCGATGGGCAAGGGCCTCGTTCTCGTTATTGGCCGGCCCGGCGGGCCGGACTTCCTACCAAGTGAGGTTGAGCACTTGGGCCGGATTGGCACGATTGTCGGCGCAATCATCGACTAGCAGCGGCTAATGGGCTGCCCTCTTCTGAGGGCAGCCCCCTTCCGCTCGAAGCTCTTACCCTAAGGCTCCTCCCCTATGGAGCGCAGTGATTCACGCTTAGCGGTAAAGTCTGGAACTGATACCAGTCAATAAGGAGCTTCTTTGATGTCGAACTTGAGTGACCTCGTCGGATCCCACATTCGTGCCGAGTCCGGCCGTGTCCCCCAGTCGTCCACTGAGATGGAATTCTGGTCCGGTCTGTCACGGGTTGTTGTCGATAACCTAGCGGACAACTGGCAGCGCACCACGGAGGCATACGCTGCTACCCGCCAGCAGCACTACTTCTCCGCCGAGTTCCTCATGGGTCGCGCCCTGCTGAATAACCTGCTCAATGCAGGTCTGGTGGATGAGGCCTCTGCTGCCGTGAAAAAGTACGGCAAGAATCTGACAGACGTGCTCGAGGCTGAACACGACGCCGCTCTCGGTAACGGTGGCCTGGGTCGTCTGGCCGCCTGCTTCCTGGATTCCTGTGCCACGCAGAATCTGCCGGTGACCGGTTATGGCATCCTCTACCGCTACGGTCTGTTCAAGCAGACCTTCGAAGATGGCTTCCAGGATGAGCACCCGGACCCGTGGATGGAAGAGGGCTACCCCTTCGTCATTCGTCGCGAGGAACTGTCCAAGATTGTCACCTTTGATGACTTGGTGGTGCGCGCTGTTCCATATGACATGCCAATTACCGGCTACGGCACCGATAACGTCGGCACGCTGCGCCTGTGGCACTCGGAGCCGATGCGTGAGTTCGACTATGACGCCTTCAACTCGCAGCGCTTCACCGACGCCATTGTCGAACGGGAGCGCGTCCATGACCTGTGCCGCGTGCTCTACCCGAATGACTCGACCTATGACGGCAAGGTCCTGCGTGTCCGCCAGCAGTACTTCTTCGTCTCCGCTTCGCTGCAGACGATGATCGATTCTTACATCGAGAATCACGGCGAGGACCTGCGCGATTTCCACAAGTACAACTCCATTCAGCTCAATGACACCCACCCGGTGCTCGCTATCCCAGAGCTGATGCGTCTGCTCCTGGATGAGCACGATATGAGCTGGGACGACGCCTGGAACGTCGTGTCCGACACCTTCGCCTACACCAACCACACCGTTCTGGCAGAAGCGTTGGAGACCTGGGAATACTCCATTTTTGACCGTCTCTTCGGCCGCGTTCTGGAGATCACCCGCGAGATTGACCGCCGCTTCCGCGAAGACCTGGCGGAGCGCGGCTTCGACCAGGGCAAGATTGACTACATGGCGCCGATTTCTCACGGTCGCATCCACATGGCGTGGATCGCCTGCTACGCCGCGTACTCCATCAACGGTGTTGCTGCCCTGCACACGGAGATTATTAAGCGCGAAACGTTGAAGGACTGGCACGATATCTGGCCGGAGCGCTTCAACAACAAGACCAATGGCGTCACCCCGCGCCGCTGGCTCAACCAGTGCAACCCGCGCCTGTCGGCACTGCTGACTCGCCTGTCGGGTTCGGACGCCTGGGTCACTGACTTGGACAAGCTCGCTGAGCTCGAAAAGTTTGCTGACGACGAGGCCGTGTTGCGTGAGATTCTCGACATCAAGCACGAGAACAAGAAGGACTTCGCCACCTGGCTGGAGCACCGCCAGGGTATTTCGGTGAACCCGGACGCCATCTTCGATACCCAGATTAAGCGTCTGCACGAGTACAAGCGCCAGCTTCTCAACGCGCTCTACATCCTCGATCTCTACTACCGCATCAAGGAAGACCCAGCGCTGGACGTGCCACCGCGCGTGTTCATCTTCGGTGCCAAGGCCGCCCCAGGCTACGTTCGCGCGAAGGCCATCATTAAGTTCATCAACGCTATCGCGGACAAGGTCAATAACGATCCGGACATGGACGGTCGCCTGCAGGTCGCTTTCGTTGAGAATTACAACGTCACCCCGGCAGAGCACATCATCCCGGCCACCGACGTCTCCGAGCAGATTTCCACTGCCGGTAAGGAGGCTTCGGGTACCTCGAACATGAAGTTCATGATGAACGGCGCACTGACGCTGGGCACCATGGACGGCGCAAACGTCGAAATCGTCGACGCCGCCGGCGAAGAGAACGCCTACATCTTCGGTGCGCTGGAAGAGGAGCTGCCGGAGCTGCGTCGCACCTACAGCCCGCGTGGCACTTACGAAACGGTGCCGGGTCTCAAGCGCGCGGTCGATTCGCTTGTCGACGGCACTTTTGCTGACGGTGGCAGCGGAATGTTCCACGACCTGCACTTCTCGCTGCTGGAGTCCAACGGGTACGAGCCAGCCGATGTCTACTACGTCCTCGGCGACTTCGCTGACTACCGCGAGACCCGCGACCGCATGGCCGAGGACTACCGCGACGAGCTGGCGTGGGCCAAGAAGTGCTTCCTGAACATCATCCGTTCGGGCCGCTTCTCCTCCGACCGCACTATCCGCGATTACGCCAATGAGGTCTGGAAGCTGGAAGAGACCAAGATTTAGGCCCGGCTGGGTCAAATCCTGGCTGGGCCAAGCCCCAGCTAGGCCTGACCAGTTTCCAGCAATCGCTTGAACCCATCCTCGTCGAGGATGGGCAAGCCCAGCTCCTCGGCCTTTGTGGCCTTGGAACCGGCGTTTTCGCCAACCACCACGTAGTCGGTCTTCTTCGACACCGACCCTGCGGCCTTACCGCCACGGGAGATAACGGCTTCCTTCGCGCTGTCGCGAGTGAAGTCCTCCAAAGAGCCGGTGACTACCACGGTCAATCCCTCTAGCACCTGATCTGGACGATCGGCGACCTCATCGGCCATACGCACACCGGCAGCTTCCCAGCGCTCGACAACCTCGCGGTGCCAGTCCACCTCGAACCAGTCAGCCACGGAATCGCCGATGATCTCGCCAATGCCATCGATGGCCGAAATCTCCTCGCGGCTCGCAGCGCGCAGCGCCTCCATCGAGCCGAACTTCTGTGCCAAGGTCCGCGCCACTGTTGGACCCACATGACGAATGGACAGGCTGACCAATACGCGCCACAGCTCTTTATCCTTAGCTGCCTCGATGTTGGCCAACAGTTTCTTACCATTGGCGTTCAGGGTTTTCCGCGAAGCCGTAGTGTAGACCTCAGTGCCGAGCAAATCTTCCTCGGTGAGGTCGAAGAGGCGGGACTCGTCGGCAAGCACGCCGCGATGAATCAAATCGGCAGCGCCCCTCTCCCCCAGGTTTTCGATATCGAACCCGGAGCGGGAGGCGAGGAATTCAATTCGACGCCGCAGCTGACCTGGACAGTAGCGGGTATTGGGGCAACGCCAATCGGCATCGCTGTCCTTTGCCGGAGCCAAACGAGTACCGCACTCGGGGCAGAGAGTCGGGTAAATGTACTTTCGCTCGCTACCATCTCGGAGATCGGCTACGGGGCCGAGTACCTCTGGAATCACGTCACCGGCCTTGCGGATGGTCACACGGTCCCCGATGAGCACACCCTTTCGGTGCACCTCGGAAGGGTTGTGTAGCGTCGCCATCTCGACAGTTGACCCGGCCACGAAGACCGGCTTCATCACGGCATATGGCGTCGCACGACCAGTTCGGCCGATGGAGACTCGAATGTCCAGCAGGTCCGTGGTGACCTCTTCTGGCGGATACTTGTAGGCAATCGCCCAGCGCGGCGCCCGCGAGGTCGCGCCCAACGCGCGCTGCTCGGAAAGGGAGTCAACCTTGACCACAAGCCCGTCCATCTCGTGGATGGCGTCGTGGCGGTGCTCGCCCCAGTACTGCATCTGCTTAACGACGTCATCCGCGGAATGAACCTGCTTTGTATACGGCGACACGTGGAAACCCCACTCGTCCAAGGCACGATATGCCTCGTGCTGGGACTGTGGACGCCAGCCCTCGATATGACCAATTCCATGGCAAATCATGGACAACCGGCGCTTGGCCACTTCTGCAACATCCTTCTGTCGCAGGGAACCGGCGGCGGCGTTACGGGGGTTGGCAAACGGCTTCTGACCCGCTTCGACGCGATCGGCGTTGATGCGTTCGAACTCTTCCAACGAGATAAAGACTTCACCACGCACCTCGAGCACGTCGGGGATGTTCTCGCCGCTGATTTCATGCGGAATATCTTCGATAGTGCGCGCATTGGCGGTGACGTTCTCCCCCACGCGGCCGTCTCCGCGGGTGGCCGCCCGGACAAGGCGGCCATTCTCATAGACCAGATCGATAGACAGGCCATCGATTTTCAGCTCGGTCAGATACGTGCTGGCCGGGGTGCGGGCCAGCCAGCCGCGCAACTCCTGCTCATCGAAAACATTGTCCAAGCTGTAAAGGCGTTCGAGGTGCTCAACAGGCTCGAACACTTCCCCGTCGGCAGGCGTGTCGACCTGCGCACCGACCTGCTGCGTGGGGCTGTCCGGCACCACCAGATCGGGCCACTGCTCCTCTAACCGCTGCAGTTGACGGAACATCTCGTCGTATTCAGCATCGGAGATAACCGGCTGCGCGGTGTAGTACAGCGCAGCGTTTTCACGAATGCGAGTTGCTAGATCTTGCCACTTCTCCCGGACGTCCGCCGGCGCTGGCTCGGAGGCGGGGGCGCTGGAAAACGAAGACAAATCGGAGGTTGACAGGTCGGAGTTCTCATCGGTCGAGGAAGTCACGTCGCTCATTCTATGTCATTGCCCGGATGCGCCGGAGGACACGGAAATTCTCTTGACCTTGTTCCTGCCCCTCAGCGAATCCGCACTCTCCGCTACAGTTGAGACATGCATAATTTCGATCCGCGACGCATGCTCGCGTTTGATCTGGAGACTACCGGCACGGATCCTCGCACCTGCAAGATTGTCACTTCCGCACTGGTCCGACTGACTGAGCAGGGCAAAGATTCCACCATCATGCTCGCTAATCCCGGTGTCGAAATTCCACAAGCTGCGTCTGATGTGCATGGCATCACCACTGAAAAAGCTCGCGCGGAGGGGCGCCCGCACGATGAAGTGCTAGCGGATACCATTGCCGGCCTTCGAGCTGCCTGGCGCGATGGTCTGACCGTAGTGGCCTATAACGCGGCTTATGATCTGACGGTACTGCGCTCGCAGGATCCCAGTTTTACTGTTGACGGCCTCGTCGTCGACCCCTTTGTGCTGGATAATTACGTCGACCCAGAACGTCGTGAAAAACGCACTTTGACTGATGTCTCCCGCCATTATCAGGTGCGCCTGGACGGGGCACATGATGCCACCGAAGATGCTCTGGCGGCTGCGCGCATCGCATGGGTGATGGCGCGCCACTACCGGGAGCTAACCGAAAAATCAGGGGAAGAGCTGATGGAGCTGCAGGCCGTCGCGTACTACCAGTACAAGAAGAACCTGCAGCAGTACCTGACCGAAAAGGGTAAGGATACGTCGGACTTCACCTTCGGGTGGCCGATGGACTGAGCAGCGGCCCCTCACCCTCCCCGGCTCTCCCAATATCCAGAGTTTTGTGATTATCCAACGGAAACCGAATATCCAAAATTCGGCGGGATATCCAAGTTATCCAAGTCGATGTGGATTATCCATTGCTATGATTGATGCGTGACCACTCGCAGCGACAAGGCCATCTCCATCCCACGCAATCCTTTCCACCCCACATTCGGCCGATCCCCGGCCATCATCGGTGGGCGCGATGTCGAGCTGGACTCGTTTGAGCTGGCTCTGGCGGAAGGCCCCGGTAATCCCTGGCGAACCGCGCTAATTTCCGGTACCCGCGGAATCGGCAAGACGGTACTTCTCAACGAGTTTGAAGCCGCAGCAAAGCAACTGGGATGGATTGTGCTGCGTGCTCACATCGGCTCTGAAATGATTTCTGAGCTCACCGATGTCACCATTCCGCGCGCTTTCAGTGCCATTGACAGTGCACCGACGGGCAAGGGCCGTCACCTCACCGGCCTGTCCATCGCCGGCATTGGCGGGTTTAAGACGGAAGTCAGCACTTCTCAGCCCGAGCCCGGCAGGAATCTGCTCAGCCAACTTCAGGATCTCTCGGCTCTCCTCATGCCACAGGGATCCGGCATCTTGCTCACTCTCGACGAGGTGCAAAGTGCAGACCCCGCACAGCTCAACGAAATTGCCCATGCAATCCAGGACCTAAATCGCGACGATGCGGAGATTGCCTTTGTCGCAGCCGGGCTGCCCAGCGGTATCGAAGACTTGCTCCAGCTAGAGGGCGCAACATTCTTACGCCGTGCCGAACGCGTGTCTCTGGGCCGATTGGACGTGGAGACCACCAAGGACATCATTCGCAGAACTGCAGAACTCGGCGAACGCGCGATGACCGAGGATGCCGTCGAGCTGGCCGCTGAACTCAGCCACGGCTACCCGTATCTCATACAGACCATTGGCTCAGTCGCTTGGGCGAAGGCCAGGTTGGCCCACTCGGACACCATTACCGCTCAGCATGTCTCGGATGCCGCAGCGGAATCCATCCGCCGCATCGGGCTGCAAGTTCATGCGCCCAGCCTGCGGAAAGTGTCACCTCGCCAGATTGATTTTCTCAAAGCGATGGCGCGCCTCTCCCCCAATGGAAAGCCCGTGGCCACGAGCGTCATCGCAGAGACCATGGGACGCAAACTCTCTGGCATCTCACAGCTTCGCCATGACCTGATTTACCGTGAGCTGATTGTGTCAGCGTCGACGGGATACGTGGAATTCACACTTCCCTACTTCGCGGACTACCTCAATACGCTGGTGGAATAAGGTCGCTATTCGTCGCGAGCCAAGTCACCGGCTGCCCGACGAAGAAGCTCCGTGGCATTGCGGCCTGCGCCGAGTTGCGCCTGTGCTTCTTCATTGGAGCTGGCAGCAAAGCCGCCCATCGGCGCCAGATTCAGGCTCTCAGCAATCTGTAGGCGCGAATAGCCCAGCTCATCCCAGAACAGCGCTGCTTGCTCAGCGAGTGCTCGAGCCGGTGTCGCCACCGGGACGCCCGTGTGCTCTTCTCGCTCCGTGACCGTCACTGGCACAATACCCAGCTCCAGGGACATATCGGCACCGACCACGGCAGCCGCAAAATCCAGTTGCTGCGTGGTGGTCAGTTCTTTGCGAGGTAGCCACACTCCGGCCGCACCGGAATCCGCCAAGGCCTGAACAGCCAGGCCATCGGGGCTCGACAGCGCGATGGTCACTTCGATGTCGTCGTCACGCAGCGGCCCTGTGACTTCGAGGAAGATCTCCGCGATCTCGCGGTGCCCCTGGGCGGGGAGATAACCCGCGTTGCCCATCAGCATGGACGGGGCCTTGATTTTGCCCTGTACGACTGCGCCGAGTGCGGGTTCTGCCAGAAGTACTTCGATGTCGCTGTCGAAACGCCGACGGACATCGGCGATGTGGGAAGCCAATCCCGCGGCCAACGACTGCGCGAAGTACTTCACGGCGCCGCGGTCAACGGCGATGAGATGGCCTGCGGCATTTTCCACCGAAGTCGCCATCGTCCATGGGCCGAGAGCGGTCAGGCGAATTTTCTGCGGGGTGCGTCCCCACGCTTCCTCGCACGCGTCGATGTCTCGGTGGAGATAATCAGTGGCCAAGGCACTCGCGCGACCACGACGGTCGGCGACTTTCCAGGAGCGCGCTCCCCTGTCGACGACGAGGTCAGCCATGAGGGCGGCCGTGCGACCGACGGCATCGGCGCCGAACCCACGGGCGGGCAACGTCGGTAGCGTGAGGTGACCTTCCAGGCATTCGCCAATGACAATCTCTGCCGCCTCGTGTGGATTGCGGCCCGGCATCGGGCCAAGGCCGACAAAGGAGGTCACGACAAGTCCTCTTCACGGGCGGTCGAGACAATCGTGCCGGAGCCCAGCACGTAGTCGCCCGCAGTGTCAGTGTGGTACAAAACAGCGGCCTGACCAGGCGCGACACCACGAAGCGGATCGCTCAGGTGCAGCCGGAAGGCGCCACCGCGTCCGGTGACGTCATCGTCAGGTCCTGCCAGCACTTCAATGCGGCAGTCGATGGGGCGACCGTGCGCACGCACCTGCACCTGCAGCTTGCCGGCCTCCGAGGCAGCGAGTACCTCATCCGGGTTGGCCAGCCAGATGGCACGGTCGGCCTCGAGCACGTTGACATTCAAGTCCGCAGCCGTGCCGATTGTCACCGTGCCGGTCTCTGCATCAATGCCGGTGACATAGCGCGGCTTGCCATCCGGCATCGGCCCCGCCAGGCCAATCCCCTTGCGCTGACCAATGGTGAAACCGTAGACACCGTCGTGCTCAGCGACGGTGTCGCCAGTTTCCTTATCCACAATGGTGCCCGGGCGACGGCCAATCTTCGCGCCCAGGAACGCCTTGGTATTGCCATCCGGGATGAAGCAGATGTCGTAAGAGTCCGGCTTGTTGGCAGTGCCTAGTCCCATCCCGCGGGCTTCTTCACGAATCTCTGGCTTCTCGGTGTTTCCTACCGGGAACATCGAGCGCTGCAGCTGCTCGCGATCCAGCACGCCCAGGACATAGGACTGGTCCTTCTTCGCATCGCGGCCGCGGCGCAACAGGCCGTCGTCGCCAAGCAAAGCGTAGTGCCCCGTGACCACAGCGTCGAAGCCGAGCGCGATGCCGCGCTCTAGTAGAGCGGCGAACTTGATGCGTTCATTGCAGCGCAGGCATGGGTTCGGCGTCTCGCCGCGCTCGTAGGAGTCGTAGAAGTCATCCATGACCTCTTCCTTGAAGCGCTCGGAGAAATCCCAGACGTAGAAAGGAATGCCCAGCTCATCGCAGACGCGGCGGGCATCGCCGGAGTCCTCTAGCGAACAGCAGCCGCGGGATCCAGCGCGAACGGACTGCGGATCTTTCGACAGCGCCAAGTGCACGCCGACGACCTCGTGACCTGCGGCCAATGCACGCGCCGCAGCCACGGAAGAATCCACACCACCGCTCATTGCTGCAAGAACTCGCATTGCGTTGCAACCTTTCCCCTCTAGATTTTGTGCACGTGTCACCGTACCACCACGGGGCAAAAACTAAGCCATGCCCGCACGCCGCGCCCGCTCGACCGTTTCCGGCAGCGCCGAAATGACGGCGTCGACATCCGCCTGCGTCGAGGTGTACCCCAGCGTAAAACGAATCGACGACCGCGCTTCCGGCTCCGAAACGCCCATCGCCATCAGCACGTGCGAGGGACGGTTAACGCCCGCGCTACATGCCGATCCCGTAGAGCAGTCAATTCCCGCCGCATCGAACAGCATGATCAAACTATCGGCCTCCGCGCCCGGGAAGCTAGCGTAGACGTGCCCCGGCAAAGCGAGCTCGCTGGTGTGGATAATCGCACCGTCGATGTGCACGATTGCCCTGATGAGCTGCTGCGTCAGACCGCGGATTCGTTCATTGTCCGTCGCCATCGCGTCCACCGCCGCGCGCAGTCCTGCCGCCATGCCCGCCGCCGACGCCACGTCCTGCGTGCCCGAACGCAGTCCGCGTTCCTGCCCGCCGCCGTTGTTATGCGGGGTAAGTTTCGCTTCACGACGAACAAGCAGCGCCCCAATCCCACGGGGACCGCCGAACTTGTGCGCGGAGATGGCCATTGTAGTGGCGCCACTTGCGTGGAAATCAATTGGCAGATGTCCGGCTGCCTGCACAGCATCGATATGGAAAGGCACGCGAGCCTCCTTCGCCCGCTTGGCAATCTCCTCCACCGGCTGGATGGTGCCGGTCTCATTGTTCGCCCACATGCACGTCACCAGCGCGGTGTTCTGCCGACTAATCTCCGGGAACTGCACCATGTCAACGCGACCATCAGCACCTACAGGAGCCTCAACAATCTTGGCCCAGTGTTCCTTTTCCAGATGGTGACATGTCTTCAACACTGCATCGTGCTCGATTGGTGGAACCACAATGTCCGAGCCAGAGGCCTTGAAGTACAGGCCTGAAATCGCTAGATTGTCGGCCTCAGTTCCACCGGAAGTAAAAACTACCTCGATGGGATCGGCACCGAGCAGCTCTGCAATTTCTTCTCGGGACTCTTCCAGAACCTTTTTCGCAATGCGTGCGGTGGCGTACTGCCCCGAGGGGTTGGCCAGACCTAGGTTCTCGACCATTGCCGTGCGCGCTTCTGGGCGCAATGGTGTAGTCGCGGCATGATCCACAAAGTGACGGGTCTTCGCAGCAGACTTCATTTCACTCTTCTCGTCCGGAGCGGCAACGATGTGGTCATTAAGCATGCAGGCAGTATAACGCTGCGTGCGCCTTATGCTCACTATCCGCCATAGTTAAACCTCACTGTCTGCACGAACAGATGAGTAGGACCAAAAAATGCTCGGAGCGGGAACAGACAGGAAATCTGTGCCCACCCCGAGCGGGTAGTTGCTAGCCGAGTTGACTCTCGGCCAGCAGCCTTACGCAACTAGCAGCCTTAAGGCAAGTGCGTATTACTTCAGGTTCTCGATAGCCTGCGGGACAACGTCGAACAGGTCACCGACGACACCGAAGTCAGCAATCTCGAACAGCGGAGCCTCTTCGTCCTTGTTGACCACAACGATGGTCTTGGAGGTCTGCATACCTGCCTTGTGCTGGATAGCACCGGAAATACCCAGAGCAACGTAGAGGTCCGGGGAAACGGTCTTACCGGTCTGGCCAACCTGGAACTGACCCGGGTAGTAGCCAGCGTCAACAGCAGCACGGGAAGCACCAACAGCTGCGCCGAGAACGTCTGCCAGCGGCTCAACAACGTTCTTGAAGCCATCCTCGGATGCGACACCGCGGCCACCGGAAACAACCAGCTTAGCCTCGGTCAGCTCCGGACGGTCGCCGCCCTCAGCCGGCGCAAAGGAAACGATCTCGACAGCGTTGTTGCCGATCTCTGGGAATGCAATCTCGGTAACGTCAGCGGAACCGGACTTCTCCTCCGGGTCAACGGAGCCCGGACGCAGAGCGTAGACCGGGGATGCGCCGTAGCCGACACCGTCAACGATGTACTCGCCACCGAAGATGGAGTACTTAACGGAAGCGTCATCGTTGATAGCAACAACGTCGGACAGCAGACCGGAACCGGTCAGCGCAGCGACGCGGCCAGCGATTTCCTTGCCGGTTGCGGAAGCGGAAACCAGCACCGGAACCTCACGCTCGGAGGCCAGGCCGACGAGAACGTCAACCTCAGGGGTGATCAGGTACTTGTCGGCATCGTCGGACTCAGCAGCGAGAATCTCGCCGGCGCCGTAGGAGGCCAGGGTGTCTGCGAAGCCAGCAGCGGTACCCGGGGTACCCACGACAACTGCGGCCGGGGTGCCGAATGCGGAAGCAGCGGTCAGCAGTTCAGCGGTGGTGTTCTTCAGCTCGCCATTTGCGTGCTCGACGAGAACGAGGACGTCGGTCATAGTGATCTTTCTCCTACTTGTATCTCTATTTGTCTTCTATTCGCGTCAAGCGCCTTAGATGAACTTCTGGGCCTTGAGGTACTCGGCCAGCTTGGCGCCGCCGTCTCCCTCATCGTTAATGCGCTCACCAGCGGTCTTAGCCGGCTTCGGAGTGGAGCCAGTGACACCGGTAGCAGCGTTTTCGAGACCAACCTGCTCTGCCTCAGCAGCAACATCGTCCAGAGTCAGCTCGGTGACCGGCTTCTTCTTAGCGGCCATGATGCCCTTGAAGGATGCGAAGCGCGGGCTGTTAGCCTTCTCAGTGACGGAAACGACTGCCGGCAGGGATGCCTTGAGCTGGTAGATGCCGTCTTCGACCTCGCGCTCACCGGTGATGGAGTCACCGTCGATAGCGACGGAACGCAGGTGAGTCAGAACCGGGAGGTCGCGGTAGACACCGAGGATAGCCGGGACGGAAGCGGTGCCACCGTCGGTGGAGGCGTTACCGGTGACGATGAGGTCAACATCTTCGAGGGTGTCAATGACGTTGGACAGAGCCCATGCGGTCTGAACAGCGTCGGAACCTTCAAGTGCGTCGTCCGAAAGAATGACGGCGTCGTCTGCGCCCATGGACAGAGCCTTGCGCAGTGCCTCGATGGCACGATCCGGGCCAACAGTTGCGACGGTAACGTTTCCGCCGTGCTCTTCCTTCAGCTGCAGGGCAGCCTCAACAGCGTTCTCATTAATTTCGTCGAGAACTGCGTCTGCAGACTCACGATCGAGGACAAACTTGTCATCGGTGAGCTTACGCTCGGACCAGGTGTCCGGAACCTGCTTGACCAGAACCACGATGTTCGGCATTTTTCTGTCGTCCTTACTGGTTGATTACTGGTGAACGTTTATCTGACCTTACTTCGCAAGCCGCCTCACAATAAAGTGAACCAGGCCACGCTCTAGGTCGTCTGTGTTGAAGATAACAGAACCTGTCGCCAATGCGAAGGTGATCCAGATAACAATGTCGTTATTTTTTTAAATTTTTTTCTACACCACGAGCACAGCCCGCCCGCCAACATGCTATTTCCGCATGTCAGACGTTAATAGTACGCAATCAACTGCAGCTGTCTCCGCAGTATTCGCCAACAGCAAACACCGATCCCCAACGGGCTACCCCCACCAGTTTTCCGTCGTAAAGCGGTCCTTAACCGATCTCCCGGGGCTGACAGATAAACGCCGTCGCGCTCCTTCCGATGCGCGTGACCGCCACCGCCAATGCCCTGGAGCCCTTAAGTTTCCACTGCTTGCGCAACGCGTCGGGGTTGACGTCTACGCCGCGCACGAGAATTTCCACCGATCCGCAATCCAACGCTGCCAGTGCCTTGCGAACCTGCTTCAACCCCACTTGCTCAATAACTTCGAACCCGGCAATCCCCTGCGGCAAAACATCGCCACTGACGTGCGCAATCCGCTCATCGAGCTGCCACAGCCCATGCGCCGCCGCAAAATGCCGCACCAGCCCGGCGCGCACAATCGCCCCATCCGGATCAATGATGTACCGACCGGCAGCGCGCACATCGACGTCGTCAGGCATGGTGTCGTCGTAGGTCTGCACGTCCACCGCCGACAACTCTAACGGCCTGTGCTTATCGACGGTCCGGATAACCATCGCCGATCGCGTTACGGATTGCCCATCGGTAACTCCGGCCAACCCCGGCGTATATAGACATGCCTCCTTGACCGCACCGTCCACCGAAGTGACAGCCACTTCCCCGCTCCACTCGCTGAAGTCGAGGCCCGGCGCACATTTGATAGCTAGTTCTTTGTCGGGCCAGGCGGCTATGAGCGCCGGCAGCGATGGGAGCAAGTCCTCCGGGTTGGTGATCCTGCGACCACCGGAGCGGCGTGCAGGGTCAGCGACAATGACGGGTGCGTCAAAGGTCGGTTGCAAAGCATCGGCCTGCGCGAAAATGTTCTTGCCGACGTTATGCCGCGCCATGGCCAGCCGCGCAAGGTCGAGATCAGACCCGACAACGGTCAGGCCCTCGTGGTCAATTGCTGCCACCTCAGTACCAATGGAGCAGGTCACATCGGCCACTGATTCGACACCGAGATGCGCAAGCCTACGAGCGCGAGCCAGCGCGACGACAAAGGGCGTGGCCTGTTGCGCTGCTTCGGAAGAGAAGATCCAGTCCCCTGGCAGTTTGCTGACCGCAGAACGCCGAGCTGCCGCGACTTCAATGACCGCGCGACCAAACTCGCCACAGTGTTGGCGTAGATGCGCGGAGTCTGCAATCAGAGACTTTTTAGTGAGCGCGAGCTGGTCGGCCTCATCTAGCCACTCCGGGTGAGCAGCAACAGCGGCCACCTCTGCAGCGGACAGGGACACTCGTTATCTCCTTCCAACTAGGGATCAGCCGGTTAACGGGGGTTGAGTAGTCGGCTAACGGTTCATACCTTTGCGCAAATGCCCCATGTGGGTGGCAACGGCAAAGTACTCATCCATAAAAGGTTCCCCGAGGAAGTCACTACTGGTGCGTCGCACCGGAGTGTTTCTGGCCGCCTCGAGAGCCTCCGCCACAGTACTGACACCGTCCAAGCGAGTCAGTTGCGCCCAGGTCGGAGGCATGAGGCCAAGTAGCCCACGGCGCCATCCATCCAAAATCGTAGTCGGTCGGAACCAACCTGAAGATGATGCCTCAGAGGTGTCACCGTCGGCTCTTTGACCGTCGGGAAGCGCGGCGAGGAAGAAATAGGTGTCGTAACGAATGGGGTTGGATTCGGGTGTCACCCAGTTAGCCCAAGGACTGACGAGTTCGGCATCGAGCGCCAGATTTTCATTGCTAAGAAAATCCGTCAATGACAACTCGTGGGCTTCCAACTGTCGTCGCTGACGGTGGAAGCGGTGGGCATCTGCGACAATCTCACCGCCAGCATCGCGAACCAACAGAGTGCCTGTTTCCTCAAAGGTCTCACGCACGGCCGCGCAGGTGAGCGCGTGCGCCCGCACGCGGTCGACGTTAAAAGCCTGCGCGATCCGCGACTCGGGGTCGGCTTCCGACGGCTCGGTCACGGCCATGCCCTCATTCGCGACAGCGGGGAAATCACGCCGGTCTACTCCACCGCCGGGGAACACGGTCATGTTGGCCGCAAAACGCATTGAGGATACGCGTTCTTGAACGTAGACCTCGAGCCCGCAGTGGGTGTCGCGGAGCAGCAACACAGTCGCAGCCAGTTTCGGCGACGCGGGTGTATTCGGGGTTTCAGGTGTCGGAACCGCCATGAGCGTCTACTTCTTCCGGTGCTTTCCAGCAGGCCGTGCCCGGCGCGCAAAGTAGCGATCATCGATGCGATCGACGACGATTTCCTGGTGGAAAGCCTTGGTCAGGTTCTCACTGGTCAGGACGTCGTCAATAAGCCCCTGTGCGATGACATTGCCTTCGTCGAGGAGCATCGCATGGGTGAAGCCGTACGGAATTTCTTCCGGGTGGTGCGTAATCATCACCATCGCCGGCGCATCCGGGTCGAGTGCGAGTTCGCCTAAGTAACCGACGAGGTCCTCGCGACCGCCGAGGTCGAGTCCGGCTCCCGGCTCGTCGAGAAGCAGCAATTCGGGGTTGACCATCATGGCTCGTGCGATGAGTACGCGCTTGCGCTCTCCCTCACTGAGAGTGCCCCAGGTGCGGTCTGCAAGATGCTCAGCACCCATGCGCTCGAGAATCTCGGAGAGCTGTTCGAAATCCATCTCTTCATAGGTCTCACGCCAGCGCCCCAGGACGGAGTAACTGGCGGAAATAACAAGGTCCGCGACCTTTTCGTCATTGGGAATGCGGTGAGCAATCGACGATGATGTCAAACCAATCATGGTGCGCAGATCACGCATGTCGGTGCGCCCAATCTGCTCGCCCATCACATGGGCCACCCCTGAAGACGGGAACTCCTCCGCTGCAGCAATGCGCATCAAAGAAGTTTTGCCTGCACCGTTCGGCCCCATGATGACCCAGCGTTCGTCAAGTTCTACTTGCCAATCGACCGGCCCGACCAGCGTACGGCCACCACGGATGAGGTTTACGTCGCGAAAGTCGAGTAGCAAATCTTCGTTAAAGTCTTCTTCCAATTCAGCCACACATCCATGGTGCCCTAACTTTGCCCAAATGTGCGCTCGGACATTCTCAACTATCCTCGATAGAGAGCAAATCGAGTTCACTCGAGATGGCTTTTGCTTCGATTTTCACCTAGCTCGCCGACAATTAGGAGAACGTCTTTTATGACTGGTCGAATCGGTATTGATGACATCCGTCCTCAAATCAACGGTGGTGCAACTCCATCGAAGGCCGTAGTGGGTGAAGTCGTCCCAACCTTCGCCGTCATTTGGCGAGAAGGCCACGACGCGATGAACGCTACGCTCAACGTCAAGGGGCCGAAGGAATCAGCTTTTGCTTCCCGCTCACAGCGCATCCCAATGCACTTTTCTGACCATGATCCAAATCAGGTCAATGCCACCTTCGTCCCAGATGTTCCCGGGCTGTGGACCATTCGCATTGATGCCTGGTCCGACCCGATGGCAACGTGGCGCAACGCTATCACCAAGAAGTTCGAGGCCGGTCAGAGCGAAGCTGAACTCGCTAATGATCTAGAAATTGGCGCCGCTCTCTTCGACCGCGCCGCCGCTGGTGCCGCTGCTATCCACCGCAACCACCTACGCTCCATCGCCGCAGGTCTGCGCGGCGACGGCGATCTTCGCGCCCGCATTGCAGCCGCGCTTTCCGACGAGACCCGCGCCATTTTGCAGGCGCACCCGGTGCGCGACCTTTTGACCCGCGGAAAGACCCGCAAGATCAAGGTTGACCGCCGCGAAGCCCTGTACTCCTCTTGGTATGAGTTCTTCCCTCGTTCCAACGGTGGTTACGGCGAAAATGGCGAGCTGCTGCACGGCACATTCAAGACTGCGGTTGCACAGCTTGATCGCGCTCAGCGCATGGGCTTCGACACGGTCTATCTGCCCCCGATTCACCCAATCGGTGAAATCAATCGCAAGGGTCGCAACAACACCCTGACCCCGGAACCGGGCGATGTCGGATCTCCGTGGGCTATCGGCTCCGCAGAAGGTGGCCACGACGCCATCCACCCGAGCCTCGGTGACGAAAAGGACTTCAAGGAATTCATCAAGGCTGCTAAGGAGCGCGACCTCGAGGTCGCTATCGACCTAGCGCTCCAGTGTGCACCGGACCACCCCTGGGCTAAGGCTCACCCGGAGTGGTTCACCGTGCTGCCGGACGGCACCATTGCCTACGCCGAGAATCCGCCGAAGAAGTACCAGGACATCTACCCGCTGAATTTCGACAACGATGCCAAGGGCCTGTACGCAGAGGTTCTGCGTGTAGTGAAGTTTTGGGTCAAGCGTGGAGTCAAGGTCTTCCGCGTGGATAACCCCCACACCAAGCCGGGCAACTTCTGGGAATGGCTGATTGAAACCGTTCACGAAACCAACCCGGAGGTCATCTTCCTCGCCGAGGCCTTCACCGCCCCAGCCCGTCTCTACGGTCTGGCCAAGGCTGGCTTCACTCAGTCCTACATCTACTTCCCGTGGAAGACTACGAAGGAAGAGCTGACCGAATTCGGCGAGGAGATTACCCGCCATGCGGACATCGCTCGCCCATCCCTATGGGTCAATACCCCAGATATTCTGCATGACTTCCTGGTCAAGGGCGGCCGTGGAGCCTTCGCCATCCGCGCCGCGCTGGCTTCCACCCTATCTCCGCTGTGGGGCATGTACTCCGGCTTCGAGCTGTTTGAAAACGTTCCGGTCAAGGAGGGCTCCGAGGAGTACCTCGACAGCGAGAAGTACCAGCTCCGCAGCCGCGATTACGACCAGGCACTGGCCACCGGCAACTCGCTGGAGCCGTTCATTGCCACGCTGAACAAGATTCGCCGCGAGCACCCGGCTCTGCAGCAGCTGCGCAACCTGCACTTCCACGACATCGACAATGACAACCTGCTGGCTTACTCGAAGCTCGATCCGGTCACCGGCGATGCCATCCTCGTTGTTCTCAACCTCGATCCGTGGAATGCCCAGGAAGCTACCGTGCACCTCGACATGGATCGCATTGGGCTCCGCAACCACGACCGCATGGATGTCACTGACCTGATTACCGGCAACCAGTTCAACTGGGGCAAGGACAACTACGTCCGCCTGGCACCGTGGGAAAACGTTGCGCACATCATCAAGCTGCCGGAAATCGATGTCAAGCTCCGCCACAAGTTGGCTTGGCGCGACGTCCCCGACTACGAGGGCTAGAACGCTTGCTGGGAACTTTCGGGGTTAGTGGGCCGCTGACCTGACCACTGTCGCAACGATTCGTCGTTAGGCTGGCGGGTGAGTTAGCAGCCCACTGTCCCCTACCTCCCTCTATTTCTTTAGAACTGAACTCAACAACTTCACATTCACCTACCTAGAAACGCTTCGGAAGGACCTTCCATGGGAGCCCACACAGATCCCCGCCTCGCAATTGATTCCGGCGATATGGATCGCCTGCGCTACTGCACCCATCACGATCCGCACAGCATCTACGGCGCACACGTCGTGGACGGTGACACGGTTATTCGCACGAGGGTCTTCGGCGCTCAGGCAGTTACTGTCGTCAGCACGCGCGGCGAGTTTGAAGCGGAGAACCTGGGCGACGGTTTCTTCACCGCCCTCGTCCCAGGCGGCGATGACTTCGACTACCGCCTGCGCATTACGTGGGACTCCGGCGAAACCGTAGAGCGTGCCGACGGCTACCGTTTCCTCCCCACTATTGGCGCTGGTGACCTGCACCTAATCGGCGAAGGACGTCATGAGGAACTGTGGAAGGTTCTCGGTGCTCACCTTCGCAGTTACGACACAGAGCTGGGTACGGTCGAAGGCACCTCGTTTACGGTCTGGGCTCCGAACGCACGTGGCGTAGCCGTGGTCGGTGACTTCTGTATGTGGAACGGCGCGCAGTACCCAATGCGCTCTATGGGTGGTGCAGGTATCTGGGAGCTGTTCATCCCGGGTGTGGGTGAGGGCGAAGTCTACAAGTTCGCCATCACGACACCGGAGGGACAGCGCCGCGATAAGGCCGACCCGATGGCGCGTGCTGCTGAGCTCCCACCGGCTACCGGGTCGATTGTCGCGACCTCCGACTACACCTGGGGTGACCAAGCGTGGATGGAAAAGCGCGCCAACACAGACTGGACCGAAGAGCCCATCTCTATCTACGAGGTCCACTTGGGTTCCTGGAAGCAGGGCCTGAGCTACGAAGTTATGGCGGAGAAGCTGGTGCGCTACGTGGTCGACATGGGCTACACCCACGTGGAGTTCATGCCAGTATGTGAGCACCCGTTCACCGGTTCCTGGGGTTATCAGGTTTCCGGCTACTACGCTCCGACCAGTCGCTTCGGCACCCCAGACCAGTTTCGCGGTCTAGTTGATGCCTTCCACGCCGCTGGCATCGGTGTCATCATGGACTGGGTTCCGGGGCACTTCCCGAAGGACGAGTTCGCACTTGCCCGCTTCGATGGCACGGCTTGCTACGAGCACCCGGACTGGCGTCGCGGCGAGCAGCGCGACTGGGGCACCTACGTTTTCGACTTCGGCCGCAACGAGGTACGCAACTTCCTCTACGCCAACGCACTGT
Source organism: Corynebacterium sp. LK10 (assembly GCF_008042455.1). NCBI lineage: Bacteria > Bacillati > Actinomycetota > Actinomycetes > Mycobacteriales > Corynebacteriaceae > Corynebacterium > Corynebacterium sp. LK10. The sequence continues at coordinate 70,645 of NZ_NOVT01000020.1, read as the reverse complement.
ACTGGGCAGAAGAGTTCCACATCGACGGTCTGCGCGTCGACGCAGTGGCTTCCATGCTGTACCTGGACTACTCCCGCAATGAAGGCGAGTGGCTGCCGAACCAGTACGGTGGCCGTGAAAACCTCGATGCTGTTCAGTTCCTGCAGGAATTCAACGCCACTGTACACAAGCACAACCCGGGCTTCCTCACCGTGGCCGAAGAATCCACTTCTTGGCCGGGGGTGACCGCACCTACCGAACACGGTGGCTTGGGCTTCTCTATGAAGTGGAACATGGGCTGGATGAATGACACGCTGGAGTACTTCAGCAAGGAGCCGATTTACCGCTCCTACCACCACCATGAGCTCACTTTCGCTATGGTCTACGCCTACTCGGAAGAGTTCATTCTGCCGATTAGCCACGACGAGGTCGTGCACGGCAAGGGCTCGCTGTGGGAGCGCATGCCGGGCGGCGATTGGGATAAGGCCGCAGGCCTACGTACTTTCCTGACCTTCATGTGGGCGCACCCGGGCAAGCAGCTTCTATTCCAGGGTCAGGATCTTGGCCAGAACCACGAGTGGAACCACGATGAGTCCGTGGCTTGGGACAACCTCGAAGGTTGGAGCGGCGAATTCCACCGCGGCATTCAGCTGCTGGTTAAGGACATCAACGCCATCTACAAGGAAAACCCAGCGTTCTACACCCAGGATGACCGCCCAGAGGGCTTCCAGTGGATTAACGCGGATGATTCCACAAACAATGTTGTGTCCTTTGTCCGTTACGGCACCGATGGCTCGGTCGTCGCCTGCGTCTATAACCTGTCGGGAACCACGCAGGAAATCTACAAGATTGGCGTACCGCGCGGTGGCCAATGGACGGAGATTCTGAACACAAACGCATCGCGTTACGAGGGCTCCGGCTACGGTGAAAACGGTACTGTGACCGCGGTCGAGCACGGTTGGAACGGCCAGGCTCACTCGATTGATTTGGTGCTGCCGGCCAACACCGCCGTTTGGCTGAAGTGGCAGGGCTAGTCCCGAATCCAGCCAAACAAAAGACAATCACATAGGAATTGCCCGTGTTGCACGGTTTTCAGTGGCCTGAGTTTCGGCCTGAAAACCTGACACACGGGCAATTTTGTTTTGGGGAGCGTATCCAGGTCCTATCCTCGGAACGGATTGAACCAGTCAGGTTCCAAAGATTCGTTGTAATTCGCAGAATCTGAATCATCGATGTACCCGGATCCATCCATGCTGTCGGTTCCGATACGATCCGGAATGCCGTCGCCATCCTCATCCGCGCTCCACGTCGCAGCCTGCTTAGCAGTCAGTGGCTTGCCATCCTTACCAAGGCGATTGTAATCCGGCAGAAGCTGGGCTATTTGGGAACCCAGCTGGCCGAGCAGGCCGTCGGTAAGCTCATTGAGCGGCACCTCATCAAAGCGCGTCGTAATGGCGTAAGCGATGGGTCCGGCTGCGGTGTACAAAATACCGTGGTCATTAACGCCCTCGGCAGTGTCACCGGTCTTCTGGACTGCGGAGCCGACGTACATCACAAACTTCTGCGAACCACCGTAAGTGAGGTAGGTCAATGCAGTTTGTGCCGTGTCCTTGGTAATGAAGTTGTGCTTTGAGGTGCCATCGGCCACTTCCTGGAGACGTGCCATGAACAGCGCAGCTTGAGAGGGAGTAAACCAGGACCGATCACCGCTGGGATTGGGGATGTTGAACTTGTTGCCCAGGTGGTAGCGCTTGTCATCAACACCGGCTTCCTTGATGGTTTTGTTGACCTCGTCGAAACCAGCGACAGCGTCAATCAACCCATTCGCCGCGGTGTTGTCCGAATACCGCATCACGTACTGCAACAGCCCGTCGAGCGTGTATTGGCCAGGGCCAATCACGCTTCCGCCAACACCATTGTCCCAATCGACCGTCACCGTCTTGTCTAGGTCATCGCCGAATTTCTTCAGCGCAGTAACCACTAACGGAGCCTTGATGGTCGATGCGGAGTACTCCTTCGTATCCTCGCCTACCGACGCCGTGAGCCCTTTGTATGGACCGTCAATGACACGCAAATAGACACCTAAATCAATGCCATAGTTGTCGGAGAAACTCTTAGCCGCAGTATCGAGGACGTCCTGTGCATCAGACCAGGTGACTTCCTCGGAAGCATCCCAACCGTTATCTGGAGCATTAGGTTTTGTGGTAGCAGTGGTGGCCTTGGACCCGGTGGTGCTTGGGACATCGATGGTGCACCCCGCCAACAGAGTCGAGGCCGAAAGCGCAACAATGACCGAGGCGGAAGTAGCGCGAAGGGCTTTGGGGCGAAGTCGCATGCAAAACTCCTGGCTGCAGAAAACTGAAGACCAAAGGCACCTAGCGCAGTATGAACTGTCTGAGGTGAACAGGTGGATGAGATGCAGTGGTAACTGCTGTAAACCACTGAGAACTGTTGGAAGATTACCACCTTCCGAAAAATCTCGTTGCACTGGGGCGCAGCTTTTGTGCAACAATGGATTAAATATAGACATGATTAAAAGAATCAATGTCCAACGGTGCACCCAGGCAGTTGAGCTGCACATTTGATGCTTAATGCTTCAACGATGCCTCGTCCGAGACCGCTGCTAGAAATAGCGCACGGCACCGAAAATCGGAGGAAGTGAATCGCAATGAAGGAAAAGGTACATCGCTTGATGGACCGCATGCAGATTCGCCATGCCCATATGCGCAACACCTGGTATGGGCCGGTACTCTCCCCGGTTCTTCTCGTCGCAGGCTTCGTATTGCTCATTGTTGGCATTATCATTTTGCCAACTCCTGCTCCCGGATGGCTCTGCATCTTTGTTGCACTGGGAATTCTCTCGTTGGTGCATCCGCCGACACGTCGCCTGAACATCTGGTTGGCAGCAAAATTGGACGCCTTTTACGCCTGGTATGCGGAGCGTCATGTGGCAATGAAAGCAACACTTTTCCTGTTGCTAATGGCGTTTATGGCCGCTGTAATGGGCAGCGTCTACTACTTCATGGCTCCGGATGACTGGCCATACACCGACGCTTCAAGCTAGGAGCCTGAGCGCTTTCCAGGCTCCTAGTACAGTGCCCCTAGTCCAGTACTCCTAGTACAGTGCGCTAGCCATCCTCCGGCGTGCATCCAATGCCACTGGATCTGCGGTATCGAATAGCACAAGCAGCTCTAGTAGACGCGACTTGATGGCCTCACGGTCATCGCCAAACACCTGCGGGAGCAACTTCAACAAACAATCGAGCGCCTTCGCTGGATCGTCGACAAGCATCGTGACATCCGCGGCATCGAGGGCGAGCGCGACGTCCTTCGGCGCAGCGTCGGCCTTTGCAATTGGATCTGCGCTGCGATCGATTTTGGCAGCGCGGGCGAAGAAGGACACATTCGCGTGAGCGCGCTTCAGCCCCTGATTTGCGGGCTCGGACTGCAGCATAGCGTCATACAGCTCCAACGCTCCGTCGAAATCGCCCTCCTCGAGCAACTCTTCAGCCTGCTCCAAACGCGGGTCATCGGTGGGTACGGGATTGCCGAAGAAGTCAGTCGGCTCCGGAGCCTCCGGCCCGCTGCCCTCCCCAGCCATACGAGTTCCCGCCGGCAACCCCTTGAGACGACCCCGAGTGGCCTCCATAACCTGCGCCAGCCACTGCTCCAGCCAATCCCTGGTTTTCTCGCCGACAAACATGCCAATGGGACTGCCCATAGCCACAGCCGTGACTGTCGGCACTGCCTGCACACCGAATGCCTGGGCCAGCTGCGGATGCTCCTCAGCATCTGCCCACGCCAGGATCCAGTTCAAATTAGCCTCACGGGCCATGCCTTCTAGCTCAGCCCGAAGACGCAACGAATCAGCTGCTCCAGCCATGCCGATCAAGACAATAACCGGGACCTGCTCCGAGCGCAGAACGACTTCTGCCTCAAGGGTCTGCGGGACAATCTCAACTACAGGAGGAAGCCCATTTCCCTGATCACTGGTTGCCCGCTCGATCTCCTCTCGGCGCTTACGTTCGACTTCGGCGCGCTGGTGGAGCTGCTCCAAATCAACCGTGCCGGGTGGTGGCGGCGGAGTCGAGCACTCGCGGTGACCGTGTGCTCCATGCGAGTGACCATGAGAATGGCCATGTGCGTGACCATGTCCAGCTGGCATCGTCAAAGGGGTTCCTCTCCAGTGTCGTCGTAAAGCCTATGTAAAGACCTATGTAGAGCCTACGTGTCCAATCCGAACAAGAGACTAGTCGGTGGCTTTCAGCGCATCCTCGACCGCATCCACTTTCGCACGCAGCTGCCCGGTATATCCGTTGCGAATGTCCGCTTTGATGACCAGAGAAGTACGCGGACTGACACGGCTGACTGCTTCCGTGGCTCGCTTAATGACATCCATCACCTCATCCCATTCGCCTTCAACAAGGGTGAACATGGCATTGGTCTCGTTGGGCAGGCCAGATTCGCGCACAACACGCACGGCTTCAGCAACAGCCTCAGCCATTCCCTGCTCAGGATCGGAGAAAGTGGGGGCAACAGAAAATGCGACAATCATGGCGCCGATAATAGCGAGTACCCTGGGAACTATGAGTGAGACACAGATTCCCGTTCCCCATAAGTACGTAGTCGCTGTTGATCACGTCGGCGTCGCAGTCCCGGATTTTGATGCCGCTATCGAGTGGTACCGCGCAAACCTTGGTTTCATCAACTACCACGATGAAGTCAATGAAGAGCAGGGTGTCCACGAGGCCATGGTCGGCCCGGCCGACAAGGTTGAAGGTGGCACTCTGGTTCAGATTCTCGCGCCACTGAATGACCAGTCCACGATTGCAAAGTACCTGGACAAGAAGGGTCCAGGAATCCAGCAGTACGCAGTTCGTGTCACTGATCTGGAGGCGCTGATGGCGCACCTGAAGGAGCAGGGCACCCGGGTGCTGTATCCGGAGCCGAAGATCGGTACCGCAGGTTCGCGCATCAACTTCATCCACCCGAAGGATGCCGGTGGCGTCCTGCTGGAGCTCGTTGAGCCGGCTAAGTAAATCTATCCCCAGCGGCGCGTGATAGTGCGGTGAGCTCTGTTGCGCCAGCAGTTAGTGTGCCAATGGCGCCGGTCATCGGCGCCTGCACCATAATCCTGCGGCCAAGCTACGATGTGCGAGGTCCCGGGCATGATTTCCTGGTCGCACCCTGGACAGCGATAAACCTTGTTCGACTGTCCAGCGCTGATGTTACGCACCGCAAAGTCCACGTCCTGCCAACCGGCAGGCCCAGATTCAGTGCGGGTGTTTTGGAAAGAACTGCCAAATGTGGGCAGGCTGCCGCGATTCTGGCCGTGGTTATTACGCCCGCCGCGTTGGTTGCCTCGTTGATTACCGCGCCGCTTGTGGTTTCGCCTAGGCATGGCTAGAACAACCGCAATTCATTGGACTCCAGGCCACGCAGGGCGTCGTAATCCACGGTCACACAGCGAATCCCACGATCCTCTGCCAGAGTCTTGGCCTGTGGCTTAATCTCCTGGGCAGCAAAAATCCCTTCCACCGGTGCCAGCAGCTCATCGCGGTTCAGCATCTCCAAGTAACGGGTTAGCTGCTCAACGCCATCGATACCGCCCCGACGCTTAACCTCGACTGCAACGGTGGCGCCGTTTTCATCGCGGCCAAGCAGGTCCACCGGTCCGATCGGGGTTGGGTATTCGCGCCTAATCAGGGTGTAGCCCTCGCCAAACGTTGTGAACTGATCTGCAAGCAGTTCCTGTAGATGCGCTTCTACCCCGTCCTTCTCCAGGCCAGGGTCCTCTCCCAGTTCGTACGTGCTATCAGCCAGCACCTTGCCGATAGTGATACGAAGTTGCTCGCCCTTCTTATTCTCAACGACCCAGAGCTTTTCACCAGTGTCTTCCCCCGACTCGTCGAGAATATCCTTCTCCGTCAGCGTGCACGGCGGTGTCATCCAGTTCAGAGGCTTATATGCACGGTCGTCGGCATGCACAGAAACTGACCCATCTGCTTTCACCAACAGCAAGCGCGGGGCATGAGGCAGATGGGCATTCAAGCGACCGACATAGTCAACAGTGCATTCAGCAATCACAAGGCGCATTCCCCTACCCTAACGTGACTGCCGCGCGGGAGAAAACAATACCCACTAGAGCCTTAGCAATAGCCTGTCGTAAGAGACTAGTACTGACTTCCTCGGCCACGGTTATAAGCCGAACGGAAACGGCGCTCAATGTCTGTAGGAAACTCACGAGTCTGGCGTGACGACGGCTTCGACTCCACCCACGCCACCAGCGCAGTGTCCGAGGACGAGTCCACGGCAAACTCCCATTCGGTATTTTTCCCCGTTTTAATCCTGACTACCCGAAGCCCGGGCGCGAAAAAACCCGCCTCGATGTCAGTCGGATCTCGGCGATCCACAATAGTGACATCGTGACGGGCAAATTCGGCATCACAGCCAGGACGCAGCGAACGTAGCTTGTACATCTTCAACGTCGACTCGGAATAAACAATGACACCATGGCGCCAATGACTGCCATCACCTGCAGGAAGGCGACGAGCAATAACAGGAGTACCTTTTGCATGCAGGCTGGCGAAACGCCACAGGGCAAGGACCCCGCCGACGATCAACATCGCACCGATAATCATGAACATGATTGACATCATGGTTACGCTTGAAAACACTATCTGCCAGCCTCGCATCCGGGTGAATAGACGACGAACCTTGGTTCAAAAGCGCTTTAGAGGCTTTTTACAAACCCTACCCGATTGTTGCACTGACATGAAAAATAACTAAGAAAAACGGGGCGGGAAGCTGGCAAGATTTCTCTTGCGAGCTCCCCGCCCCGTTTAAAGAAGCAGGAAGAATACGGTCGTGCGACCGGATGTTCAGGCGAAAAGACTAGTTGGTGGAAGCGCGACGAGCCGCGCGGACCTCCGACTCAGCCTGTGCCTTTACTGCAGGGTCATCCGAAGTCAGGTTGGACTCGGCCTCGGAGAGGTTAACCTCGTCAGCCCAGACTGCCTTATCCGCGAGGATCGAAACCTTCGAGGTAGACACGGAAATGAACCCACCCTGTACCGAAGCGACAAGAACCTTGCCGTCTGCGGTCTTGATGGTCACCGTACCGTTGTTGACCAGCTGGCCAAGCAACGGCTGGTGTCCGGGCAGCACGCCGATCTCACCCTCGGTGGTCTGAGCAGAGACCAAAGTGGCCTTGCCCTTCCAGAGCGGTCGCTCAACGGCAACCAGTTCAGCGGTGATTTCAGCCATGAGGATGCCCCTTACTTCTTCTGCATTTCAGCGTACTTCTTCTCGACATCGTCGAGGCCACCCAGGCCGTCGAAGGCCATCTCCGGGTAGTTGTCGAAGTCGCCCTTGCAGATGCGGTCGAAGGCAACGATGGTGTCCTTCAGCGGGACGTACGAACCAGGCAGACCCGTGAACTTCTCAGCAACGAAGAAGTTCTGACCCAAGAATCGCTGGATACGACGTGCACGCTGCACGGTCACCTTGTCCTCCTCAGACAGCTCGTCCATACCGAGGATGGCGATGATGTCCTGGAGTTCCTTGTTCTTCTGCAGGATGTTAATAACCTGCTGAGCAACGCGGTAGTGCTCCTCACCGACGATCGACGGCTCGAGGATACGAGAAGTCGAAGTCAGCGGGTTCACTGCCGGGTAAATACCCTTCGATGCAATCGAGCGGTCGAGCTCGGTGGTTGCATCGAGGTGGGCGAAGGTCGTTGCCGGAGCCGGGTCGGTGTAGTCATCGGCAGGCACGTAGACGGCCTGCAGAGAGGTAATCGAACGGCCCTTGGTGGACGTAATGCGCTCCTGCAGAACACCCATCTCGTCAGCCAGGGTCGGCTGGTAACCCACGGCGGAAGGCATACGACCCAGCAGGGTCGAAACCTCAGAACCGGCCTGGGTGAAACGGAAGATGTTGTCAATGAAGAGCAGCACGTCCTGGTGCTGAACATCGCGGAAGTACTCTGCCATGGTCAGACCCGACAGCGCGACGCGCATACGGACTCCCGGAGGCTCGTCCATCTGGCCGAAGACGAGGGCGGTGTCCTGGAGAACGCCCATCTCTTCCATTTCCAGGAAGAGGTCGGTGCCCTCACGGGTACGCTCACCAACACCGGCGAAGACCGAAGTACCGGAGAACTCGCGTGCAATACGAGTAATCATCTCCTGGATCAGAACGGTCTTACCGACACCGGCACCACCGAACAGACCAATCTTGCCGCCCTTAACGTACGGGGTCAGCAGGTCGATGACCTTAATACCGGTTTCCAGAATCTCGGTCTTGCCCTCGAGCTGGTCGAAGGCCGGCGGCTCACGGTGGATGCCCCACTGCTCACCATCGCGACCCAGGCCCGGCTCATCCAGGCAGTCGCCCATTGCGTTAAAGACGTGACCCTTGACGACGTCACCAACCGGAACCGAAATCGGCTTACCGGTGTCCTTGACCTCTGCACCGCGGACCAGGCCGTCGGTCGGAGCCATAGCAATGGTACGAACCATGTTGTCACCGAGGTGCTGTGCAGTCTCGAGGACAATGGTCTTGGCGACCGAAGGAAGGGTAACTTCCACGGTCAGCGCGTTGTAAAGTGCCGGCAGTTCGTTACGCGGGAACTCCACGTCGACGACGGCACCGATGACACGCACAACACGGCCCACAGCCGTGGTGGTGTTCTGCTCACTTAGAGCTGTGCTCATATCTAGTCACTTTCTCCGCTGTCGTCGAGCGCACCGGCGCCACCGACGATTTCTGTGATTTCCTGGGTAATCTGTGCCTGACGTGCCTGGTTAGCAACACGCGAGAGGTCCTTGACCAGCTCGGTAGCGTTGTCCGTCGCGGACTTCATAGCGTTACGACGGGCAGCGGACTCAGAGGCAGCGGCCTCGAGCATCACTGCGAACAGAGTGCGGGACACGTACTGCGGCAGAAGCTCTGCCAACAGGGTGTCTGCATCAGGCTCGAATTCATAGTCCGGCTTGAGGTCATCTGATCCATCGGACAGCATGTCCTCGCCCTGAGCAATCTCGACATCCTCGTACACAGGCTCAATCGGGAGCATCTGGTGTGCACGCGGAATCTGAGAAAGCATGGACACGAATTCCGTGTAGACAACGTGGACCTGGTCGAAGCCCTGAACGGCCTCGCCGTTGGTGCCACGCAGGCCTTCGCGGTACTTGGCAGTGCCCTCGGCCGTAGCGTTGAAACCATCAATGAGGTGACGACGCACGTCGTGGGTTGCGGCGTAGTCCGGATCCTGGGAGAAGCCCTCCCACGTACCGGCGAGCTCGACACCACGGAAGTCGTAGTAGTCGGTGCCCTTACGGCCAGTCACGTAGAGAACGACCTCATGCCCCTGCTCTTCCAGAGCGGTACGCAGTTCTGCAGCCTTCTTCAGGACGTTGTGGTTGTAGCCGCCACACATGCCGCGGTCACTGGTGACAACCAGGACTGCAACACGCTGGTTACCCTCACGCTTTACGAGCATCGGGTGATCCAACGACGAAGCCGATGCGAGACGTCCGATGACCTTCTCGATTTCGTCGGCGTACGGCTGGGAGTCTGCTACGCGACGCTGCGCCTTAGTAATGCGCGAGGTTGCGATAAGCTCCTGGGCCTTGGTGATCTTCTTGGTCGAGTTCACCGACTTGATTCGGGCTCGAAGTTCACGAAGATTCGCCATGTCCTATTCCCTCCCTTCAATTGCGAAAACGGTCATTGAGTAGCTCAACCTGCCTAGTTCTGGGCAGTCTTGCGGGAGACCGTAATCTGCTGCTTCTTGAGCTCGCCCTCGTCGAGTGCCTCGACCGGAGCCTCGGAAGCCAGCGGTGCGCCCTCAGAAGTCTGGAAGGACTTCTTGAAGTTAGCGGTAGCGGACTTCAGAGCAGCCTTGGACTCGTCAGAGAAGGCGACGCCGCCGTCAATCTGCTCGAAGACTGCAGGCTGAGTGTCCTGCAGGTGCTCAAGCAGCTCGGCCTCGAAGCGACGGACGTCCTCAACCGGGACATCGTCAAATTCGCCCTCGCCAGCGAGGTAGATGGAGGTCATCTGGTACTCGACCGGCTGCGGGTGGTTTTCCTTCTGCTTCAGCAGCTCAACCAGACGCTGACCGCGCTCCAGCTGACGCTTGGAGGCATCGTCCAGGTCGGATGCGAACATTGCGAATGCTTCCAGGTCGCGGTAGGACGCGAGGTCCAGACGCAGGTTACCGGAAACCTTCTTCATGCCCTTGGTCTGTGCGGCACCACCAACACGGGAAACCGACACACCGACGTTAATAGCCGGGCGGACACCCTGGTTGAACAGGTCGGACTCGAGGAAGACCTGGCCGTCGGTAATGGAAATGACGTTGGTCGGAATGAAGGCCGACACGTCGTTTGCCTTGGTCTCGATGATCGGCAGTGCGGTCAGCGAGCCTGCACCCATGTCGTCGGAGAGCTTCGCAGCACGCTCCAGCAGACGGGAGTGGAGGTAGAAGACGTCACCCGGGTAAGCTTCGCGTCCCGGCGGGCGACGCAGCAGCAGCGAGATGGCACGGTATGCCTCTGCCTGCTTAGTCAGATCATCGTAAATGACCAGGACGTGCTTGCCCTGGTACATCCAGTGCTGACCCAGTGCGGCGCCTGCGAATGGTGCAAGCCACTTGAAGCCTGCGGCATCCGACGCCGGGGCAGCAACGATGGTGGTGTACTCGAGTGCGCCCTGCTCCTCGAGAGTCTGGCGCACACCAGCAATGGTGGAGCCCTTCTGACCGATAGCAACGTAGATGCATCGCACCTGCTTGCTCGGGTCACCGGACTCCCAGTTAGCCTTCTGGTTCAAAATGGTGTCCAGGCAGACCGCGGTCTTACCGGTCTTACGGTCACCAATGATCAGCTGACGCTGACCACGACCAATTGGGGTCATTGCGTCGATGGCCTTAATACCAGTAGCCATCGGCTCTTCAACCGGCTGACGCTGCAGCACGGTCGGTGCCTGCAGCTCGAGGACGCGGTCCTCTTCAGCCTCAATGTCGCCCAGGCCGTCAATCGGCTGGCCCAGGGGGTTAATTACGCGACCGAGGAACTTGTCCCCGACCGGAATCGAAAGGACGTCACCCGTCCGCTTTACCTCGTCACCCTCTTTAAGCGACTCGAAGTTACCCAGCACCACAACGCCGACCTTGTCGGTGTCGAGGTTCTGAGCGACGCCAATAACGCCGCCCGGGAACTCCAGAAGCTCATTCGTCATGACCGACGGCATTCCCGAAACCTGGGCGATACCATCAGCTGCACTGATAACAACGCCAACCTCCTCGCGGGAGGCCTCCGGGGAGTAGCTCGAGGTGTAGTTCGCAATCGCGCTACGGATCTCGTCGGAGGAGATCGTCAGCTCCGCCATGTTCTTCCTGCTCTCGGTAATATTCTTCCAGTGATTAATCGTCTAAACCATCCGTCAGCCGAGGCCGACGCGCAGCTTCTCAAGCTTTGTTGAAAGGCTACCGTCGATGACCTCGTCGCCAACCCGGATGACCAGTCCACCGAGAATCGACTTATCGATCACGGTGTGGATGGACATCGCCTTGCCGTAGACTCGGCCGAGCTTGTCCGCCAGTGCTCGCTCTTGCTCGTCAGAGACGGCCGTGGCACTGGTCACGCGAGCGACGACGTGGTTCCGCAGGCCGGCGGCTAGCCGGGACAGGGAGTCAATGTCGTCCGCGGGGCGCTTGGATGGGCGGCCAACAGCCTGCAGTGCGAGGGTTTCGGTCACGGAAGTGACCTTGCCGTACAGCACAGAGGCGAGGAGCCCACGCTTGGCTTCGGGGGTTGCGGCCTTGTCGGCCAGCAGCTGTTCAAGCTGCGACTGCTCAGCCAGGATGTGTCCCAGTTGGAACAGCTCAGACTCAACAGTCTCAAGCTGTCCCTGGCCTTCGGCAGAGCGAAGGAGGGCTCGACGGCCCAGCTCTACCAAACCCTCACGCATTTCACGCGGGGTGGACCATACCTGCGCGGCAGCATCCACGACGAGGTTAAGAGTCGTCTCAGATACCTTGCCCGCGAACAGGCTCCGGACAAGGCCGGAACGCTGTTCCGCAGTCGCCGAGGTGTCGGCGACAGCGACACGCAGGCCGCGGTCGGAGTCCAGGACCTCGACGATGTCGAAAAGCTCGGAACCAGTCTGAGCAGCCTGAGCAACAGCGACATTGTCGCCACCGATAGCGGCGTCCAGTCGCTGGCTAAGGGCTGCCAGGGATTCGCGGCTTGCTGCGTGCATGTCGCCTACTTTCCGGCCGGGGCCACGGTGTCAAGGTTGGACAAGAAGTTGTCAATCGTCGACGAGTTACGAACGTCGTCGGAAAGCTGCTCGCCCAGAAGGCGCTCAGCGAGATTGATGGAGTTCTGGCCCATTTCCTTGCGCAGCTCTGCGACTACCTGCTCACGCTGGGCAGCGAGCTGCTTCTCACCGGACTCGATGATTCGTGCGCTCTCGTCATTAGCCTTGGTCGTAGCGTCTGCAATGATGCGCTGACCCTGTGCACGGGCTTCGTCGCGAATCTTTGCTGCTTCAGTACGGGCCTCTGCGAGCTGACTGTTGTACTTTTCCAGAGCGGCCTTGGCTTCAGCCTGTGCAGCTTCAGCGCGTTCAATGCCGCCCTCAATCCGGTCCTCCCGCTCGGTCAGGACCTCCTGGAACTTCGGAAGAACGAGCTTCCAGAAGAGAACCAGGATAACTACCAGCGGGACAACGGACCAGACGATGTCATAGGTCTTTGGCAGCAGCGGGTTAATGGACTCTCCCATCGGGAGGTCACCCGCCGCTAGCAAAAAGGTGAAATCTGTCATGGTTTACGTGTTCTCCGCTTGAAGGTCCGGACTTAGAAAACGAAGCCTGCGACCAGGCCGATCAGGGCGAGAGCCTCAGTGAAGGCGATACCCAGGAACATGGTGGTACGCAGCTGGCCGGCCATCTCAGGCTGGCGTGCCATACCCTCAACGGTCTTGCCGGCGACGATACCGATACCGAGGCCCGGGCCCAGGGTGGACAGACCGTAACCGATGGTCTTCAGGCCAGCGTTGGTGTCGACAGCCTGGACAGCGTCCTGGGCGGAGAGGATGACGTCGTTCATTATGAACCGTTCCCTTTCTTAAAGGATGGCCCCGGATTAAAGATTGTTCTAAGTAGGCCCGGGGCTTTTGTGGGTCAAGTGGGTCTTGCTATTAAATTTGCGAGGCCTTGTTGCCGAAGTTGCGGCCTCATTAGTTATGGGTTAGTGCTCGTCTGCGTGCAGCGACAGTTCGATGTAGACGGCGCTCAGCAGGGCAAAGATGTATGCCTGCAGGAAAATCACCAGCATCTCGAACAGCGTGAATGCTACCGCAGCGACAAGGGTCAACCCGGACAGGGCGGTCCAACCATTCAGCTGCCAGAAGAAGAAGTTCGTGGCACCGAAAAGCAGGACTAGAACCATGTGGCCCGCCAGCATGTTGGCCATCAGACGGATGGTCAGCGTAACTGGGCGGAGAACGAAGTTGGAGAAAATCTCGATCGGCACCACGATGAGGTGGAGTACCGGTGGCAAGTTCGGAATAACGACTGCCGACTTCACAAACTTGAAGAAGCCCATCTTCTTCGAGCCCGCGTAAATGAAGGCAACGTATGCGAACAGGGCCAGAACCAGTGGCATACCGATTCGGGCGTTCGGCGAAATATTGAGGCCAGGAATAATAGCCGCAATATTCATCGAGATAACAAGGAAGAAGATGGTGGCCAGAACCGGAAGGAAACGACGCCCCTCCTTCTTACCCAGAATCTCCTCCGCGATGTGGATGCGGACGAAGTCCAGCATCAACTCCGCAACGTTCTGCAGACCAGTCGGCACGAGCTTCGGACGACGCATTGCGACGACGAAGAACACGGCGACGATCACGGCCATCAAAAGACGAACAATCATCAGGCGGTCCATGGCGTACCAGTCGCCACTGTCACCTAAAATGAAGTCGCCAAATTGTTCACCCGGGAAATACTCCTCCTGCAAGTTGGGTGAGTGAAACTCACCCCGCATCTCGGCAAGTGTTGTAACGCTCAGCGTTCTCTCCCGTGATTGGGCCGCTAGAACTATTGTCAAGCGGTGCGAAGGACGTCATTTAACGTGTCGCGCCGCGGATTCCATTCGCTCATCAGCACGGCGCTCACGGGGACCGTACCTGTGGAAATGATAGTTATTTCGCTACAGGCCGTCTTACCCGAAACTCAGGATAACAGTTCTGACTCATTTTCCCCACCCGGTACACCCCCGCGTTTCCGACCCCGAATCCAACAAAGAGGCCGACCCCCTCTGTGGGTTTCGGCCTCTATTTGTGGCATCTTCTGCACAAACTGGACAATATGCTTATTACCTGCGGTTTTAGAAGCATATTGCAGCCTCTCAGCAGGTCAACAAGTTATTAACGAGCTATTCGTCCTTCATTGGTTGCACATAAGTGAGGTTAGATTGCGACATTCCCCACACTTCTGCACCGAGTGTCACCATCAGAGTGAGTACAACAGTGACGAAGAAAGTCATGTTGTCATAAAACTCAAGATTTCTAATAACAACCAGGACACCGATTAGTACGACAATCTTCAACAACCAACCACCCAGTACAACGGCAAGCGTGACGGACGGCGAAGTTCGAGCAGTAAAGAGGATGCCTAGAACGGTAAGCAATACGAAGCTTCCGCTAATGCCCGCTCCAAGGAGTACGCCCCAGACACCGGGCATACCGTTTTTGCCACCCCAGACCAGCAGCGAAAGCACGGTAATCACAGCGAGCGCGATTGCGCCCGAGCGAGCAGCAGCCAGCAGCGGTCGCCGCGAATCGTCGTATTTAGACTCGGGCTCCGGAGTTGTTTTTTCAGTCACGGTCGAAGATTGTACCTTCTGCGTCCACGTCGACGTCTTATAACCTGCCGGACCCCACTTCCACTTCTGGGACGCGCTCCCCTTGAACGGTCGTCGGCAAGCGCATTGCGACGACGGAGGGTGAAGACAACTGCGATGATAAGCAGGACCCCGAAGGTGAGAGCGACGAATTCAAAGGGGAAAATGGTGGTGACAACGGCGGCGTACGCGACGACCGACACCCATAGGTAAAGCACTAGCACCACGCGGCGATGACTGTGTCCCATCGACAGGAGGCGGTGGTGAATATGCATTTTGTCGGGTGAGAAGGGTGACTTGCCCTGGCTGACGCGGCGAACGACAGCAAGCAGCAAGTCGAGCATTGGCACGCTAATTGCTGCGATGACGACCACAACCGGCGAGATTAGAGCGATGACGTCAGCGGTGCCGTACATGGAGGGCGCGATGCGTCCCGACGCCGACACCGATGCCGCTGCGAGCAGCAAGCCGATCATCATGGCACCGGAATCGCCCATGAAAATGCGTGCGGGCTCGAAGTTGTGCGGCAAGAAGCCCAGGCAAGCGCCGAGGAGGCACGCGGAAATCATCGCGGGTGGATAGGCAGACACGGTTCCGCCTTGGTCGTGAAGCATGACCATCGAATAGACAAGGATTGCAGCTGCGGCGATCATGCCGAGTCCAGCTGCGAGACCATCGATGCCGTCAACAAAGTTGAAGGCGTTAATCAATGCCACAGTAAATAGGACAGTCAAGACTGTGGACATGATTGGATCGAGAATGAGCGTGGCGCCGCCACTGAACGGGATATAGAGCAGATACCAATTGACGCCCATAAATGACATCAAAAGTGCCGCCGCGACCTGCCCCACCAACTTCGTGAGGGCATCTAAGTCAAAGAGGTCATCCCAAATACCGACGATTAGCAAGAGCGACGCGGCCGCCACAACTGCCCTCATATCTGGAGTCATGGGCGGAAAACCACGGTTGAGAGCCGGCATCACCGAGGCAAGGGCGATAGCTGCGACCACCCCGGAGTACATCGCCACGCCTCCGAGCCTGGGCTTCGGAATATCGTGGACATCGCGCGTGCGGGGCGCATCCAACCAGCCCGAGCGGACCAGCACATAACGCACCACTCCAGTGAGCAAATAACTGACAGCAGCGGAAACTAAAACGAGCATGGCGAGCTCGCGGATGGGCACACCTGCCCCACCCGACTGGGCTGCCAATAAGCTCATGTCCGCCACTAGGTACTACTCACCCACACAATCGCTGCAGATACTAAACAGGAAAAGCCTTAGGTAGACAAGACTACTGCCCCAGCAGTCGCTCGGGCGTAGTACTCAAAACCTCGGCAACCGCCGCTGCTGACACAGCGCCTTCGCGCAGAATCCGCGGCACTGGAGTCGAGATATCGACAATCGTCGATGGGGTGCCAATCGTGGCTTCGCCGCCGTCGACGTAGACAGCCGCTTCCCCACCCAACATCTGCTTGGCACGCACGGCATTGGTGGCCGGTGCCTGGCCGGAGATGTTCGCACTGGACACGGCCATCGGACCGGTGCGGCGCAGAATCTCGATAGCAATTGGGTGCAGCGGCATGCGCAGCATGACCGTACCCGCGGTATCACCAAGGTTCCACGGCAAGCTCGGCGCCTGGTTCACAACCAGCGACAGTCCGCCCGGCCAGAAAGCCTCCACCAGCGTGCGAGCAGCTGGCGAGTATTCGCGGACGAGCCCCTCAATCGTGTTCCAGGAACCCACGAGCACCGGTACCGGCATATCCGGGCCGCGGTGCTTGGCACGCAGCAAGGAGGCAACGGCCTGGTTATCAAAGGCATCGCAGCCAAGGCCGTAGACGGTATCGGTAGGCATAACGACCAGCCGTCCTGCCTTCACTGCATCTACTGCTGCTGCAATTGCGCGTTCGCGGTTTTCATCTGTGCTGCAGTCCATAATCCTGCTCATCAGATTTGTGCTCCTGCTTCAAAGTTTGCTTTTAAGATCAATTTTTGCGTCCCACCGTAAAACGGTCACGGCCCGCAAAGTCACGGTGGACCTCTACATCAGCGTAATCCCAGGTGTCCTTTAGCAGTGAACTGACATCGTCTCCTGAAGAGTCATCGTGCTCGATGCCGATGACTCCACCCGGCCGCACCAGCGCATCCACTAGGTTCATCATAGGTCGAATGACATCTAGCCCATCGTCGCCGCCGAAGACCGCAGAGTGCGGATCAGCTCTCACTTCGGGGTCAACTTCGGTGTCTTCGGGCACATATGGAGGGTTGGACACAACAATGTCGGTCTCGCCTACCCATTCGGCGAGCTCAGCGCCATCATCAATCAGCTGAACATCCGTGACATCGCCAGCAATCAGACGCACACGCCCATCGCCGTACGTCTCGATATTCTTCGCAGCCCACGCCCGTGCCCGCTCAGAGAGCTCCACAGCCACCACGTCCGCTTCGGGTACGGCATCGGCGATCGCCAACGCCAACGCACCGGATCCAGTACACAAGTCAACGATTTTCGGCTTGACGACGCCACTTGCGACCAGTTCACGGGCTCGATCGATTGCCCACTGCGCGAGCAGTTCCGTCTCCGGCCGGGGTACAAAAACACCGGGCCCGACCTGTAGTTCCAGGCTCATCATCGGCGCTGTACCGATGATGTGCTGCAGTGGCTCACGAGCCACTCTGCGGGCCAGCATCTCTGCCAAATGCTTGCGACCGGCCTCATCGGTGTACGGTTCGTCTCCGCGGAAGATGATGTCTGCCGGTCCCGCATTGACTGCGGCTGCAAATAGCGCCCGCGCGTCGGCATCCGGAGAAGCCAGCGCCGCGTCGTCAAGCGTGCGACGCGCATAGCGAAACAGCTCGCCGAGAGTACGGACGGAATCCGGTAACGTCGGCGAGCTATTTTCTGCGGGCGTGGGGCTACTCGGCTTCAAGACGCTCAGCGCGCTCCGCGTCGTGGAGGGCCTTGAGCAGGTCATCCATGTCGCCGCCCAGCACCGAGTCCAGGTTGTGAGCCTTGTAACCGATGCGGTGATCGGAAACGCGGTTCTCCGGGAAGTTGTAAGTGCGGATGCGCTCGGAGCGATCCATGTTGCGCACCTGAGACTTACGCTGGTCAGAGGCGGCCTCGGCGATCTCCTCCTCCTTCATCTGCTGCAGTCGAGCAGCAAGGACCTGCATAGCGCGGGCCTTGTTCTGAATCTGCGAGCGTTCCTTCTGACAGGTAACAACGAGACCAGTCGGAAGGTGCGTCAGGCGAACGGCGGAGTCAGTGGTGTTAACACCCTGACCGCCCTTACCGGAGGAGCGGTAGACGTCGACACGCAGATCCTTTTCATCAATCTGGATGTCTTCGACCTCGTCGGGCTCCGGGTAGACCAGCACACCAGCGGCGGACGTTTGAATACGGCCCTGAGATTCGGTAACCGGCACGCGCTGCACGCGGTGGACACCACCTTCAAACTTGAACACGCTCCACGCACCGTCGCGGGACGGAGTCTTGGCTCGGATGGACATAGTCATGTCCTTCACGCCGCCGAGATCAGACTCGGACAGACCGAGAATCTCGGTGGTAAAGCCGTGCTTTTCTGCATAGCGCTGGTACATGCGAGCGAGCTCACCTGCGAAGAGCGCTGCCTCCTCACCGCCGGCACCGGACTTGAGCTCCATAACGATGTCATCGCTGTCGTGCGGATCGCGCGGAGCCAGCAGGTCGGCGAGCTTTTCCTCGAGTTCCTCTGCCTCGGCAGCGAGACGCTCAGCCTCAGCTGCGAATTCGGAGTCCTCGTATGCCATCTCGCGAGCTGCCTCCAGGTCATCCTGGACCTCAGTCAACTTCTTGTGAGTCTGAATGACCGGCTGCAACTCATTGAAGCGCTTGCCGACCTTACGGGCAGCCTTCGGGTCGTTGTGCAGCTCGGGGTCTGCCAGCTGCGCCTCAAGCCCGTGGTATTCGGAGAGGATGTCGTCAACTGCGGAAACCTGATTAGCCATTGAATATTCCTTCAGATTGTGATGGGTGAAATGCTGAGTGGTGCTGTGGTTTGCGGCTAACCCCAGCTAAAGCATGTCGTCCACATCAACGTCGGCGGCCATTGGTGCAGAAGAAGCCACCTGCATCAGGAATTCCTTATTGTTCCGGGTCTTCTTCAGCTGCTTAATCAACAGGTCAATAGCAGCCTGCGACTCCAGCGCGGAGAGGATGCGGCGCAGCTTGTGCATAATGCGAGCCTCCTCCGTGCTGAGCAGCAGCTCATCCTTACGAGTACCCGACGGGTTGACATCCACTGCCGGGAACACGCGGCGCTCGGAGATTTTACGGTCGAGCTTCAGCTCGGCGTTACCGGTGCCCTTGAACTCCTCGAAGATGACGGTGTCGCCTGCGGAACCGGTCTCCACCATCGCAGTGGCGATGATGGTGAGGCTGCCGCCTTCCTCGATGTTTCGGGCAGCACCCAAGAAGCGCTTCGGTGGGTACAGAGCGTTGGAGTCCACACCACCGGAGAGGATTCGTCCCGATGCCGGCGAAGAGTTGTTGTACGCACGGCCAAGGCGGGTAATGGAGTCCAGCAGTACGACGACGTCCTGCCCCTGTTCCACCAGACGCTTTGCACGCTCAATAGCCAACTCGGCCACTGCCGTGTGATCTGACGGCGGGCGGTCGAAGGTAGAAGCAATAACCTCGCCACGGACACTGCGCTGCATGTCGGTGACTTCCTCCGGGCGCTCGTCGACAAGCACGACCATCATGTAGCACTCGGGGTTGTTCGTCGCGATAGCGTTCGCGATGTTCTGCAGGATCGTGGTCTTACCGGCCTTCGGCGGCGAAACGATGAGCGCACGCTGACCCTTACCAATCGGCATAATCAGGTCGATGACGCGAGTGGTGAGGATCTTCTGCTCGGTCTCCAGACGCAGGCGACGGTTCGGGTACAGCGGGGTGAGCTTAGCGAAGTTCGGCCGCTGCTTTGCCTGCTCCGGATCGATGCCGTTTACAGTTTCGACCTTGACCAGCGGGTTGTACTTGCGGCGATTACGGCCGTTGCCATGAGTGACCTGGCCCGAGCCATTCTCACGCGGCATGCGGACCTGACCAGTGACGGCGTCGCCCTTGCGCAGGCCGTACTTACGAACCATTTGCGCGGACACCAGCACATCGTTAGAGCCCGGCAGGTATCCGGACGTGCGCACGAATGCGGTCTTGTTATCTAGCACATCGACGATGCCAGCCACCGGCTGGAGAACGTCATCCTCGCGGATCTCGTCCTGACCGCCGTGTCCCCCACCGTTGTTATCGCGTCCGCGACGGTCGCGGCGATTGCGACGGTTGCGGCGGTTACGGTTGCCACGACCGTCATCGTCATGGTTATTGCGGTCGTTATTGCGATTGTTGTTGCGACCGCGGCGGTTGTTGCGGTTGCCGCGGCCTTCATCGTCGTTGTCTCGATCGTGGTTGTTGCGATCGTTGCGGTTATTACGGTCGTTGCGATCACCGCGGTCATTACGATCATTACGATCGTTGCGATTGTCGTTACGCTCACTGCGGTCGTTGCCGTTATCGGAATCATCGCGGCTATCGTTGCTGCGATCGTCCTGATTCTCCTGCTCGCGCTGACGAGCACGGTTACGACGATTTCGACGCTGCTGAGAACGGGACATCTCCTCGCGGCCATCCGCGTTGGCGTCGTCACGCTTGTCGTTGCCCTTGTCGCTCTTGTCGGCGCTCTTACTAAAACCCTTATCCGCGCTTTCCGACGGCGATTCCTTGGCATCCTTCGCCTTGGAGCCGGTATCCGCAGCCCCAGCCACAGCCTTCTTCGCGCGGGATTTCCGAGCGGGAGCGGAACCAGCAGCCGGGGCACCATTCTTAATGGCCTCAATCAGCTCATGCTTGCGCATGGCGGAGATGCCGCGAATGCCCTTGCTGGAAGCGATTTCACGCAGTTCTGCCATTCGGAGGGCCGCAAGATTCTCTGGGCCGCCTGCCGTGGCAGTGGTGTCCGTATCGGTCACGGATGTCCTTTCATCGACCTTCCCTGCAGTCACTCTCTACAGGGGGCTATGTCATTGACACTTTTTCGCTCTTACTGCCCGCCACCGCGTGTGCTCCGTCGTCGAACCTTTACC
Source organism: Corynebacterium sp. LK10 (assembly GCF_008042455.1). Classification (NCBI taxonomy): domain Bacteria; kingdom Bacillati; phylum Actinomycetota; class Actinomycetes; order Mycobacteriales; family Corynebacteriaceae; genus Corynebacterium; species Corynebacterium sp. LK10. The sequence continues at coordinate 49,624 of NZ_NOVT01000020.1, read as the reverse complement.
ACGTGCGGAAAAGTAGCCGCAGCTGACGGGAAATTATCGAAAAAGCCAGGCAAAAGACCTCGACGTTGAAACTAAACCGAGGCATCTTGCCTACATTATTTCCGCATCTCAAACCCGAGCGTCCGGGCTGAAGATGGTTAGGAAATTTTAGGTCCACAGCACCGCAAGACTATGTAGTCGCACTACTGATTTATGTGTTTTCAATGTCACGTTGCGCCATCGCGTTGTGTGAACAACTGCGAAGGTCAACGGCAAGCGGAGTACAAGAAGAAGTACGTATCTAGCCGCGTATTGAAAACGACCTATTGCTCAAGGATAGTCACCAAATAGTCAGGTAGCAACACTAGTTCTCACCTGCGTTTCGCTAGGTCGCGGGGCTGCGAGTCGGTACTGTAGAGCTCATGCGCAGTACGATGCCTCATATTCCTCTCAATATCGCTCAGATTGTGGAATACGGTCGCACCATTCACGGTCGGACTCCGGTGACCTCCTGGAACAGTGACGGACCTGAGACCACCACTTTTTCCGCCATCGCCGCGCGCGCTAGTGCGCTGGCACATGCACTTCGCGATGAGCTCGGCATCGACGGGGATCAGCGCATCGCTACCCTGATGTACAACTGCACCGAACACTTCGAGGTCTTCCTCGGCGTCACCTCCATGGGCGCGGTATTCCAGCCGCTGAACAAGCAGCTCATGCCGGATCAGATTGTGCACATTATCAATCACGCCGATGACCAGGTCATCATCGCGGACCCGACCGAGATCGAACTGCTCGCCGAGGTTCTTCCGCACTGCCCGCGCGTCCGCGCTGTCATCATTATCGGTATCGGTGATCTGTCCGACGTGGCTGAGCAACTGCCGGATGGTATCCCGTGGTACTCCTACGAATCACTCATCGACGGACGCCCCAGCCGCTTCGACTGGCCTGAGCTCGATGAAAACTCCGGTGCAGCCATGTGCTATTCGACGGGCACCGAGGGCGCACCTAAAGGTGTCGTCTACAGCCACCGTTCGCTGTACTTGCACAGCCTGAATATGCGCACCACTGACTCCTTTGCCATCTCGCATGGAAACCCGTGGCTTTGCTGTGTGCCCATTTATCACGTCCTGTCCTGGGGCGTGCCGCTGGCCTCCTTCATGTGCGGGGCGTCGCTAATCTTCCCCGGCGCGGACCTGTCCGCACCGCGTCTGGCAGAAATCATCGAAACCTCAATGCCGCGCGTAGCTCAGGGCGTGCCGACGCTGTGGATTAACCTCATGGCGCACTACCTCAGCAATCCTCCGAAGCGCATGAGTCTGCAGGAGATTTTCTCGGGCGGTTCCCCTGTCCCACCTGCATTGATTCGGCTATGGGAAGAGCGCTACGGTGTCGATGTCATCCACTTCTGGGGCATGACCGAGACTTCGCCTATCGGTACCGTGGCACGACCTCCGTACGGCGCCTCCGGTGAGGCCCGCGAACGCTACCGTGTCAGCCAAGGGCGTTTCCCGGACATCATGCAGTTCCGCATTGTTGATGACAACGACCGCGTACTCGACCTGCATGACCGCAACCAGGGTGAGCTGCAGGTGCGCGGCAACACGGTCACCGGAGGCTACTACAGCTCTCCGGAGGCTCAAGATGGAGGCACCGCGCACTTCTTCCGCGGTGCGGAGGTCGACGAGGCTAGCGAACAGTTCACCGAGGACGGGTGGCTCCGCACTGGCGATGTCGGCTCGATTACTCACGACGGCTACCTGACTATTCATGACCGTGCTCGCGATGTCATTCGTTCCGGTGGTGAGTGGATCTACTCCGCTCAGCTGGAAAACTTCGTAATGGAAAGCCCACAGGTACTCGAGTGCGCGATTATCGGCATGCCAGATAAAAAGTGGGGTGAGCGCCCACTGGCCATTACGGTGCTGATGCCGGAAGTTGAACAGAGCAAGGAGACCGCTGAAATGCTCCGCGATGAACTGCGACCAAAGCTGCCAAAGTGGATGCTGCCGGAGTACTGGGCCTTCGTGGACTCAATCGATAAGACCTCAGTGGGCAAGTTCGACAAGAAAGACCTGCGCTCGCACTTGAGCGCAGGTCAGTACAGCATCGTGAAACTGAAGGGGCCGGGCGAAAAGTAGGTAGCAGGCTAAGCCACTGGCCCGGCACCTGGCCGCAGCTGCGGCTTAGCCGTCGACCACGACCTTAACCGGCTCACCGATTCCCAGCTCCATGACCTTGATGCCAGCCTCGCGGGCATCGTCCAAGATCTTCTCATCTACTGCAGTAGTTCCCAGAACCATACAGGTCGGACCAGCACCCGAGAGGAATGCCGCGTAGCCACGGTTGCGCAGGCGGTTGACCCACTCTGCGGTCACCGGCAGCACGTCGGAGCGGTACGGCTGGTGCAGGCGATCTCGCGTTCCCTCCCACAGCAGTTCCGGGTGGGACTGCAGCGCTGCGGTCATAACCGCAGTACGGGAGACATTGAAACGAGCGTCGACATGCGAAACATCGCTCGGCAGCACCTGACGGACTGCATTCGTGGAGGCGTGGAATGCCGGTACGAGTGCGGTCGCCTGAATGGACTCATGCACCGGAATGCTCACTGCTCGGTACTGAGGTGCGGTGCGACCATCGACAGGCTTGTCAGTCCAGCTGACCACTGCCCCGCCGAGAACGGATGCGCCAGCGTTATCCGGGTGGCCTTCGAATACCGAGGATTCTTGGATTACCTGGTCGTCGGTAAGCGGGAAGCCCGCCAGACCGTTAGCGGCAGCGACACCAGCAACGGCGGCGGCTGCGGAAGAGCCTAGACCGCGCGACTGCGGAATGGTGTTGTGGCAAATAACCTTCAGCCCCGGTGCCTCGACTCCTGCGGCGCGAAGGCCCGCGCGAATCGCGCGCAAAACCAGATTAGATTCGTTGCGCGGCAGGTCGACTTCGCCCTCGCCGTGAATTTCAACGACGACACCGGACTCGATGACCTCGACCTCGACGATGTCGTAGAGCGCAACTGCCAACCCCAGGGTGTCGAAGCCCGGGCCCAAGTTCGCTGACGAACCTGCAACCGTGACGGTGACCTTCTGACCCGGGAAAAGCTCCTGTGCCATTTAGATATCCATTCCTTCGATACGAATGACGTTGTTGACGGCCAAAACCGCGTCGTTGGCGCGCAATTCATCGACCGTTGCTTCCAAATCCTTCTCCAGTGCCTTGTGGGTCACGATGACCAGGCGAGCGCCGTTGGCGCCCTCTTCCTGGCGGACGGTGCGCAGGGAGATGTTGTGATCAGAGAAGGTACGAGCGACATCGGCAAGCACTCCGACGCGATCGTCGACGTGCAGGTCGATGTGGTAGCGGGTGCGAACGTCACCGAAGTCGAGAATCGGCAGGTTAGCGTAGGTGGAATCTCCCGGTGCGCGACCACCGTGGACAATGTTGCGAGCAGCTGCAACGAGGTCACCGAGCACTGCGGAGGCGGTCGGATTACCACCAGCGCCGTTGCCGTAGAACATCAGGCGACCAGCGGCCTCGGCCTCAATGAAGACAGCGTTGAAAGACTCACGCACAGTTGCCAGCGGGTGACGACGTGGAATCAGCGCTGGGTACACGCGGGCGGAAATGGACTCCTTGCCATTTTCGTCCGTAACCCGCTCACAGGTAGCCAGCAGCTTAATGGTGCAGTCTGCGCTCTTGGCGGCTGCGATGTCGTCAGCGGTGATCTCGGTAATACCCTCGCAGTGAACATCATCAGCAGTCACGCGGGTGTGGAATGCCAGGCTGGCCAGAATAGCTGCCTTGGAAGCGGCATCGTGGCCCTCGACGTCTGCAGTCGGGTCGGCCTCGGCGTAACCCAGGCGGGTGGCCTCTGCCAGCATCTCGTCGTAGTCCGCACCAGTGGAGTCCATCGCATCAAGGATGAAGTTGGTAGTGCCGTTGACAATACCCATGACCTTATTGACAGTGTCACCGGCCAGCGAACGGCGCAGCGGCCCGACGACCGGGATAGCTGCAGCCACAGCTGCCTCGAAGAAAAGGTCGACACCCGAGGAATCGGCAGCCTCAGAGAGCTCCTCGCCGTGAGCGGCGACGAGTGCCTTGTTGGCGGTCACGACCGACTTGCCGGCACGCAGTGCCTCCAGCACAACGCGACGTGGGTAATCAATGCCGCCGATGACCTCGACTACCAGGTCAACGTCATCGCGCTGAACCAGCGAAAAAGCATCGTCGGTAAGAAGATCCTGATCCACATTCGGACGCGGCTTGGTCTTGTCGCTCACAGCAATACCAACGACCTCGACCGGTCCGCCGATGCGGCGCTCGAAGTCCTCAGCCTTCTCGTTGAGCAGGCGGTAAACCTCAGTACCGACTGTGCCAAGACCTAAAATAGCGACACCAACTTTGTGGCCCTCGCCCTTTCCAGGATTATTCGTTGCGGCAGTCATCGTGGCGTTTCACACTCCAGGCTTAGTAAGTCTTGTACGGTTTCTCGTCTTAATATTTGGGTCACTTGACCATCGCATACCGACACTACTGGTGGTCGCGTCAGCATGTTGTAGCGGCTGGCCATTGCGTAACAGTATGCCCCAGTAGCAGCGAGCGCGAACAGATCACCCTCGACAATGTCGTTCGGGTAGTTCGCATCGTTAATCAGAATGTCTCCCGATTCACAGTGCTTTCCGACGACGCGGGTGGGAATCCTGGAACCGGACACCTCGCGATTAACAACGCGACCATCATAGTTCGAGCCGTAAAGCGCCGGACGAATATTGTCGCTCATGCCGCCATCGACCGATACGTAACGACGGGTCATGCCGTCATCGATGGTCACATCCTTCAAAGTGCCCACTTCGTACACCGTGACCATGGACGGGCCAACGATGGCACGACCTGGTTCAACAGCCACTGTCGGAGTCGCAATGCCGATACGCTGCGCAAGCTTGTCTACGGCAGTGAGGATCTCGTCGGCAAGCGGAGCAACGTCGAGGGGCTGCTCGCCTGCGGTGTAGGCGATTCCGAAACCGCCACCGAGGTCGAGGGTGTTGAAGTGTTCCGAGATTTCAGTGCCGTGGCGTTCGACCAGCTTTTCCACCAGTGAGAACACGCGCTCGGCGGCGAGAATGAAACCGTCGGAATCGACAATCTGGGAGCCGATGTGGCAGTGCAGACCAACCAGGCGCAGATTGTCGTCCTCTTCTACGAGGTTGGCAGCTTCCAGCGCCGAACCGGACGCGAGGGAAAAGCCGAACTTCTGATCTTCATGCGCAGTAGCAATGAACTCGTGGGTGTGCGCTTCCACACCGGGCTTCACGCGAACGAGCACGTCCTGCACCACGCCTGCTTCAGCCGCCACCTGGGACAGGCGACGCAGCTCCGAACGGGAGTCAAGCACAATCTTGCCCACGCCAGCGGAGATAGCATCACGCAGCTCAGCGGTGGACTTGTTGTTGCCGTGGAAGGTCATGTCCTTGGCTGGGAAACCCGCCGCCAGAGCGATAGCCATCTCGTTGCCCGAGGCGACATCGAGATGCAGCCCCTCCTCCATTACCCAGCGGGCAATGGTCTTCGACAGGAAAGCCTTGGATGCGTAGTGGACATTCTCCGCGCCGCGGAAGGCCTTGGCCATCGAGCGGCAGCGAGAGCGGAAGTCCTGCTCATCGACGACAAAAACCGGAGTGCCAAACTCCTTGGCAATGTCGACCAGGCTCACGCCACCAATTTCCACCGAGCCGGGATTCTCTTCGTCAGCGCTCCGACGACGGGCGGTAGTTGGCCAGACATGCGCTGGTAGTTCATTAAATTGGGTGGAGTCGGGTCGGGTGTAGCCACCCAGTTCGAAACCATTGCCGTCGATAGGCACGAAACAGCTCTCTTTCTCCGTTACCCGGGCGGAGCAACGGGGTGTAGTTTTACGGGCGCGTTCGACTACATGCGCTCAGGTGCAGTAACACCGAGCAGCTGCAGAGCATTGGCCAGCGTCTGGCGGGTAGCCTCAGCCAGGCCGAGACGAGCACGGTGTAGCTCGGATACCTCTTCGTCTGCCTTTGGCAGGATCTGGCAGGTGTCGTAGAAGCGGTGGAAGACACCGGCAAGCTGCTCAGCGTAACGGGCAATGCGGTGTGGTTCCCGCAGGTCAGCAGCAGACTTGATGATGGCCGGGAACTCACCGATAGTGCGGATGAGCTCACCTTCGCGGTCCTCTACCAGCAGGGAGAAGTCAGCGCCTTCGCTGGTCACACCGGCCTCTTCGGCACGGCGACCGATTGAGCACAGACGAGCGTGACCGTACTGGACGTAGTAGACCGGGTTGTCGCTGGACTGCGAAGCCCACAGCCCCAGGTCGATATCCAGGCTGGAGTCCACGGAGGAACGGATTAGCGAGTAGCGAGCAGCATCGACGCCGATTGCCTCAACCAGGTCGTCCAAGGTGACCACTGTGCCCGCACGCTTGGACATCCGGACAGCCTTGCCGTCGCGAAGCAAGTTGACCATCTGACCGATGAGCACCTCGACGCCATCGGCGTTGTAGCCGAGCGCTGCAGCGGCCGCGCGCAGACGTGCGATGTAGCCGTGGTGATCGGCACCCAGCATGTAGATGCACAGGTTGTGGCCGCGGTCGAACTTGTTCTTAACGTAGGCGATGTCACCTGCGATGTAGGCTGCGTCGCCGTCGGACTTGATGACCACGCGGTCCTTGTCGTCACCGTAATCGGTGGACTTCAGCCACCATGCGCCGTCAGCTTCGTAGAGCTTGCCGTTTTCCTTCAGGGAATTGACAGCTGCTTCCACCTGACCGGACTCGAACAGCGAGTTTTCGTGGAAGTAAACGTCGAAATCGGTGCCGAACTCGTGCAGAGACTTCTTGATGTGCTCGAACATCATGTCCACGCCGATGGCGCGGAAGTGCTCCTGGACCTCTTCCTCAGAGCCCTCGAGTGCCTGCGGGTTCTTCTCCAGCACAGCAGCGGCGATGTCCTGGATGTACTCTCCGCCGTAGCCATCTTCCGGAGTCGGCTCGTTGCGAGCGGCTGCAACCAAGGAGTCGGAGAAGCGGTCAATCTGGCGACCGTGGTCATTGAAGTAGTACTCGCGGGTGACCTTGGCACCGGTGGCAGACAGGACACGACCGAGAGCGTCACCGACTGCTGCCCAGCGAGTACCACCCAGGTGAATCGGCCCGGTCGGATTTGCGGAGACAAACTCCAGGTTCACGTCGAGGTTGGAGTTGAAGTCGGCATGGCCCCACTTCTCCCCCGCTGCCAGGACGTCCTCGACGATCTTGCCCTGGGCATCGGAGGCCAGGCGGATGTTAATAAAGCCCGGGCCTGCGATGGTTGCTTCATCGATGCCCTCAGAAGCGCCGAGCGCTGTGGCAATTTCAGTTGCCAAGTCACGCGGCACCATGCCGACGCGCTTGCCCAGCTGCATGGCGATATTGGTTGCGTAGTCGCCGTGCTCAGGGTTACGCGGACGCTCGACGGTCGGGTTTTCCGGCACGATAGAGACATCGGCATCGTGGGCAGTCAAAACCTCGACGGTGACTTTTCGGACTAGTACAGCAAGATCAGCAGGATTCACGATTGCCTATCCTATTAGGTCAATCGCAGTCGTGGAAACATCAGCCACCAAAAGATTGATTTGAGGGGTATCTGCAGGCCACCGCCTCCGGCTGTCCTGCGCCCCTTTCACGATCCAGCCGAATTCAGGTTGAGAACAGATTTAATCCGGGGCTAGGCGTAGCATTCAGGTAGGAAATTATTGCCTTACCCCTCAACCCTTTTTGGAGCGACCGTGAAAGTAGCACTTTTCGCGACCTGCATCGGGGACATGATGTTTCCAGATGCAGTGAGTGCGACCGCCAGAGTTCTCACGCGCCTAGGATGCGATGTGGTCTTTCCACCACAACAAACCTGCTGCGGCCAAATGCACGTCAACACCGGGTACCAGAAGGAAGTCCTTCCTCAGCTGGACACCTACGCTGATGCTTTTGCAGATTCCTCGATTGATTACGTTGTCGCCCCGTCCGGTTCCTGCGCCGGCGCCGTTCGCCACCAGCATCCGATGATTGCGGGCCGCTACGGTACCCGTGCCCAAGTCCACGCGGCACAGGCCTGCGCGAACAAGACGCTGGATCTCTCCGAGTTCATCACCGATGTCGCTGGTGTGACTGACGTCGGTGCTTACTTCCCCCACTCAGTGACCTACCACTCCACCTGCCACAGCTTGCGGGTACTCAAGGTGGGTGACCGTCCGTGGCGGCTGCTCAGCGCGGTCGATGGAATCGATCTGCGCGAGCTGCCTGGCGCGGCGGAGTGCTGCGGTTTTGGCGGCACCTTCTCGGTGAAGAATGCGGAGACCTCCGCTGCAATGGTTGCCGACAAGACAGCCAATATTCGCGCTACGGAAGCGGAGTTCGTCACCGCTGGCGATGCTTCCTGCTTGCTCAATATCGGTGGCGCGTTGCGTCGCCAGGACTCTGGCGTGCACGCCATCCATATGGCCGAGATTCTGGCCTCCACCAAGGAGACCCCGTTTGATGTGCACAACCGCCAAGAGGCTTCCCTGCGAGGTGAACAGTAATGGTCGCAATTAACGTCGGCATGCCAGCCCTTCCTCCCCGCGCGCCGCACAACGTCGGGCATCTGCGCGGTACGCGCGGGTTCACGGCCGCAGCGCACGAGGAGCTCAAGAACACTCGCATGCGCGAAAATGTCGGTCATGCCACGCGTTCGATTCGTCAGAAGCGCGCGCATGTCGTAGCCGAGAAGAATGACTGGGAGCAGCTGCGGCTCGCGGGCAGCCACATCAAGCGCGATGTTATGGCGCGTCTGCCGGAACTGCTGGAGCAGTTTGAAGAGTCAGTTACGAATGCCGGCGGTCACGTCCACTGGGCGCGCGATGCCGCCGAGGCAAACCGCATCATCACGGACTTGGTGAAAGAGACCGGCGAAGAAAAGGTCGTCAAGATTAAGTCGATGGCCACGCAGGAAATCGGCTTGAACGAAGCACTTGCCGACGCCGGCATCACCGCCCGCGAAACCGACCTGGCGGAACTCATCGTTCAGCTTGCCGACGACATGCCGAGCCACATCCTGGTTCCTGCTATCCACCGCAATCGCGAAGATATCCGCGAGATCTTCCTCAATGGAATCCCCGGAGTCGACCCGGACCTGAAAGCCAATCCGGCCGATCTCGCCGAGGCATCCCGTAAGTTCCTGCGCGAGCAGTTTATGGAGGCCAAGGTTGCGATTTCCGGCGCCAACTTCGGTGTGGCCGAAACCGGTACGGTGGCCGTCGTCGAGTCAGAGGGCAATGGCCGCATGTGTCTCACGCTGCCGGAAACACTGATTTCGGTGATGGGTATTGAGAAGCTGCTTCCCACCTTCCAGGACTTGGAAGTCTTCTTGCAGCTGCTGCCACGGTCGTCGACAGGCGAGCGTATGAATCCCTACACCTCCCTGTGGACGGGAACCACGGACGGCGACGGCCCGAAGAATTTCCACATTGTGTTGCTGGACAATGGCCGCTCGGCCACCCTTGCAGATCCGATTGGGCGTGAAGCGCTGAAGTGCATCCGCTGCTCGGCATGCCTGAATATCTGCCCGGTGTACGAGCACGTGGGCGGGCACGCTTACGGTTCGGTCTACCCGGGTCCGATTGGTGCAATTTTGTCCCCACAGCTCACCGGCATGGACTCCTACGATGATCCGAATGCCTCCCTGCCCTATGCATCCTCGCTGTGTGGAGCTTGCTTTGAGGTCTGCCCGGTGCGAATTGACATCCCCGCGGCGCTGCTGGAGCTGCGACACCGTAAGGTCACGGAGCACCGCCCGCCGGTGGAGGGCAAGCTCTTTGCCACGCTCGGGTTCATCATGGGCAATCAGAAGCTGTGGGACATGAGCGCTAAGATGACCTCCCTCGCCCGCGTACTCGGGTTGAAGGACGGCGAGATTCACACCCTGCCACTTTTCCTCAGCGGGTGGTCGGATGTGCGTGATACTCCGATTCCGCCGAAGAAGCCGTTCCGCTCACTGTGGGGTTCGGAGGATTTCTCGGCGCAGCTGTCTCGTGAATCGGCAAATCAGGTTCCGACGAAGATTAATGGGCTGTCGGATGACAACAAGCAGCCCGACACGTCCGGCAAGGAGGCCTAGCGATGTCCCATTCCTCAGCATCCGCGAACATTGCCAAAAGCGAAATCCTCGAGCGTATCCGCAATGCTCAGAAGATCGCCTTCGAAGGCCGTGACTTGGCCTCTGACGCAGGCATCGTCACCGGCGAGCCCGGTACACATTTCAACATCCCCCGCGATTACGAACGCTCCTCCGACCTGACGGCCAAGGAGATCATTTCGCTTGCCGACGAACGCATCGCCGATTACAAAGCCGATGTGCGCCGCTGTGGGAGCTCGGCAACTGAAATCAATGAAGCTGTGAAGAAGGCAATTGCTGAAGTCGGGGCTTCATTGATTGGTATTCCCGAAGGCCTAGACCGCGAGTGGGTTGCGGGGTTGGAGTCTGGTGGGGGTAAGGCCACCACCGAGATTCGCGTCGATACAGGTTTCACCGCCGAAGAGCTGGACGAGCTCGACGCGATTGTCACCAGCTCTGCTGTTACCTGCGCCGAGACCGGCACCATTTTTCTGGACGGTTCGGCCACTTCTGGCCGCCGCGCGCTGACCTTGGTGCCGGATATTCACATCTGCGTTGTGCCGGCTTCCACAGTTGTCTACGGCATCCCGGAGGCAATTTCCCGTCTACGCGAGAGTGATCCCACCGCTCCCATCACCATGATTTCGGGACCTTCTGCAACCTCGGACATCGAGCTTGCCCGAGTCGAAGGTGTCCATGGGCCACGCACGCTGATTGTGATTATTGCTGGCCAGTAGCACCAAGGTGAATTGTCATGGGCGACTCGAATTCCTCCGCCAGGCTGTTCCGCTGGAAGAACGGTAACTAAACGTTTCCGCTAGGTGGCCGCTAAAACAAAAATCCCTCAAGCAACCAGGAAAAACCTAATCACTTGAGGGATAGAACGTGCCCCCGAGAGGAGTCGAACCTCCGACCTTCGGTACCGGAAACCGGCGCTCTATCCACTGAGCTACGGGGGCGTGTGGCACAAGTACAACAAGTGCAACGAGAAACGATGTTACCACTTGGCTGGGGCGATTAGCGAAATGCCCCCGCGCCCCAGCCAAATCTCCACTACGCGGCTTCAGAAACCTGGTCTTCCTCAATAGGACACACCACGGGCACGCCCTCGTCATCGAGTACGCGGGCTCGAATTCCATAGACGCGGGCCAAAAGGTCCGGAGTAAGTACGTCAGCAGGATTCCCCTGGGCAACCACGTGGCCGTCGTGAAGCATGACAAGCTCATCGCAGTAGCGGGCGGCGAGATTCAGATCGTGGATTGCGACGAGTGCCAAGGAGCTCCGTGAGGCGACCTCCGCGCGGACGAGCTTTAGGAGTTCCACCTGGTGACGCAGGTCGAGGGCGGAGGTGGGTTCGTCGAGAAGCATGACCTCGGGATCGCGAACAAACATCTGCGCGACCGCGACGAGCTGCCGCTGACCGCCGGAGAGCTCGCCGACGAAGCGGTCGGCGAGGTGCTCAATGCCGACCTTTCGGAGAGCCGCTGCCGTGTGCTCAATCTCGGAGCCGCGCACGCGCAGTCGCCCGGCGCGCCGCCCAGAGACCAGTACCGATTCGAATGCGGTCAGCGAGGCGCTAGCCGGCAGATCCTGCGGCACGTAGCCGACGACATCGCGCAGTTCGGAGCCGACGACCCGCTCATTGTCACGGGTCAGCACAATCTCCCCGGCCATTGGCTTTCGAATCCCCGCCAGCGTGGTCATCAGTGTGGACTTGCCCGCAGCGTTTGGCCCGAGCAAACCCGTCACCGTACCTGGCTTCAGCGTGCGTATTGACGCCCCGCGCAGCACCTTTCGCTTGCCATAGCCTGCAACTACGTCATTGACATCGAGAAATACGCCCATTAGTTCCACACCGTCCTCTTACGCAGAAAAACCAAGCCGACAAAGAATGGGACACCGACGATTGCGGTAATGATGCCAATCGGCACTGCCACACCCGGCACCACCGTGATGGATACCGCATGAGCTGCCGCAAGCAGCGCCGCGCCTGCCGCCATCGATGCCGGGGCAAAGAAGCGCTGTTCTTCACCGACGAGCATGCGTGCAATGTGTGGGCCGACCAGTCCGATGAAGCCGATGATGCCGGCGAAAGCCACTGCGGTTGCTGCCAGCAGCGAGGCTACAATCAGCGTCGCAATGCGCAGCCTATCCACATTGATGCCCACGGCTTTTGCTCGGGCATCGCCAAGCCGCAACACCGTCAGCGCCCACGCATAGCGGATAGTGAACGGAATAGCGATTAGCAGCGCCGCCGCAATGATGCCGTTGGCCACCCAGTTCGCGCGCTGTAGCGAGCCCATCGTCCAGAACACAATCTGCTGGAGCGCCTCGGTAGTCGCGCGGTATTGCAACAGCGCCAACAGCGCTTGGAATAGAAACACCAGACCAATGCCGAGCAGAATCATCGATTCCTTACCCGAGCCGCGCCAAACCGACGCCGCCGCCACAATCCCCACAGCGACGACGGATGATACCCAGGCCACGGCCGCCAGGTTGAACTGCGCATGCGGAATAATCACCCAGCCCAGCACAATCGATGCCGCCCCACCGAACGCCGCTGCAGCCGAGATACCGAGCGTAAACGGCTCCGCCAGAGGGTTATCGAGGATTGTCTGCATCTGTGCACCGGCAAGCGACAGTGCTGCGCCAATCAGCACTGCCATCACCGATGCAGGCAGACGCAGCTTCCACAGCACCGTACGAGTGGTTTCGTCCACATCATTCGGGCTCACGATGCCACGGACGACGTCCCCCACGCTCAGTGCCATTGGCCCCACAATCGTCGCCACCACAAACGCACACACGGCCAGACCCACCAGCACCGCAATGATGGCGATCTTCCGTGCCGAGCGTCGTCGGTACTGTCGCGCAGAGTCGTAGGTCGTGCTTGACGACGGACACTCGTGCTGTTCGGTGGCGGGCTGCGACTCTTGACCTCCACTGCCGTTGGTGGAGGTGGACTCGCGGGGTTCGTCGTCAAGCCCTGACGCAGGAGCGTGCAGATTGGTGTAAGTCATCGGATTCCTTCTTCGATGGTGGAAGATGGGTTACTTGGTCGGCTCCAGCGCGGTGAAGAAGGTGCCGCTGAGTTCGAAGGGCAAGTAGTCCTTGTGGAACTCGGCGAAATCAGCGACCGGGTCGAGGTCAGCGAACTCCTCTGGGTGAATCCACTTGGCGAATTGCTCGAGGGCGAAGACGTTGTACGGCGAGTCGTAGAACTGGTGGAAGGCGGCGTACAGATCGCCCTTCTTCGGCGCGGTTAGGGTGTCAAAGCCCGGCGTCTTCAGCAGGCCTTCCAGAGTGCGCTGTGCGGTCTCTGGGGTGGCGGTGTAGCCGAGTTCGACGTGTGGCAGCACTTCCGGCTTCTTCGGATCGAGCGCCCAAGAACCACCGGTGGCGATGATCTTCTCCGGCTGGACGGACAGGACCTTCTCTGCGGTCACGTCGCCCGATTCGGTGTCGAGGAGGCTGTCTCCGAGATTCTCACCGCCGGCTGCTGTGACAAGATCACCGAGATTGGACTTGTTGACGGTCGAGCAGCAATCCTTGAGACCGGCTGCTCGCCAGACGAAGGTCTTTGGCTTGTCTTCGAGCTTGGCGGCACGTTCGGTAATCTCGTTGACGCGCTTAGTGTAGAAGTCGGTGAACTTCTTGGCATTGTCCTGCTCATCGACGATCTGGCCGAGGAGCTCGACGGACTTGGCGGTATTCTCCAGGGGCTTTTGCCGGAAGTCGGTGAATACGTACTTCAGACCTGCCTGATCGAGCTTGGTGAGGAAACCGGATTGCTCCGCGGCCTTCTTGTGGTCAAGGGTCATGACGACCACGTCTGGGTCGTGGGAGATGAGGTTTTCAACTGTGACATCGCCCTTGGCGATATTGCCGATGGTCGGCATGTCTTTCAGCTCGGGGTTCGTCTCGAAAAGCTTGGTTTCAAACGACGGTGCGCCCGAATGCAAATCGCTGCCCATGGCGACAACGTGGTCACCCGGGTTTTCTTGGTCAAGCATCGCGGTGACAAACATGGCGCGGCCTTCACCGAGCACGACTCGTTCTGGCTGCTTGTCGAAGGTCACAGTGCGACCTGCGACATCAGTGACAGTGAGTTCTCCTTTGTTGTCGGCAGCCTCGTTCGACTCTGCGTCCGCACCGCATGCTGTAGCGACGAAGCTCAGCGCTGCACACCCGATTGCGGCCAGAGTTTTGGTCTTTGGCGCGGTTTTAGCCTTGGCGAAAATATTGACTCTCATGCGTTTCAGTTTCTGCCTTGTTTATTTCTGCGTAATTTTTGGTACTTAGGGTGCACAAAGAGAAGTGAACAGTCACCCCTTTGCTTTAGGCACGCCTTACCTTACAGCTTGAAACGTAGAGAAAAAAGCGCCCTGCTAGTGGTTGTTTTACTAGCAGGGCGTGGAAGTCTTACTGCCTTTCGAGAACCGACTGGAAGCACCTCAGCATCACTTCGCGGTCTTCATTAGCAAGTGGTGAAATAACTTCCTGGCGAACGGTGTCTACGTAATCCGGCGCCGCTTCGGCAAACACGTGTCGACCAACACCTGTTAGGACGACGACATAATCCGAGTCCGGGTCTTCGCCGTGATCTTCGGTGTGAATAAATCCGCGCTTTTCCAATCTGTTGGTATGCAGCAGCGCGCGGGGGTGGTTCCACTTCAGTCGATCACAAATATTGTCAACATGCAGAATCCCATCCTCCACCTCATGCAAAGCGATGAGCAGGGTAAAGTCAGCGAACGTCAGCCCGGTGCGAGTGCGTAGGCTCCGCTCAATATTGCGCTCTACCTCGCGAAAAGCAGCTACCATCGACTGCCAAAAGAGCTGTTCATCATCACTCAGCCATTCAAATGAGTTCATACTGCTCTAGGCTAATGGTGAGAGCCTCGAAGCGGAGACAAATGAGAAAACACTCACAGAAAAACTTTTGACTACTCTGCTTTTCCGTCGACGGAATCGGTGACCGCAGCATTGGCGGTCGCTGCAATCTTATCGAGCACAGCGGAAATCCCCTGATAGTCGATATTTTCACCGAGCACGTCAAACAAGACATGACGTACAAGCTTCACATGGTTCGGCGCCGCCTTCTCAATCACGGTTCGACCGTGTTCAGTAAGCGTGACATCGATACCACGGTTATCGCAGGCGCAGCGTTCCTTAGTTACTAGTCCACGTCGCTCCATGCGAGTAATTTGGTGCGACATTCGGCTGCGGTCCCATTCCAGGGACTCACACAGGGTGCGCATGCGCACAACATTGTCTTCAGCCTCGGAGAGAACAACCAGAACCGAAAAATCTGCAGTGGAAATATCGAGAGAATCTTGCAGCTGAAGGTCAATTGACCTGTCAACGGCCCGTTTAGCGTTCAGAATTGAGCGCCATAACCGCTGCTCTTCATCACTTAACCACGGAACATCTTGCATATGTACAGAGCCTACTATCTTGAAACCAAATCCTGAATTTTCATAAATTCCGCTCCTGTCACGCGATCAAAACGGGCTTCATCGCACGTCAGGACTAATACCTGCATATCGCGCCCCGCTTTGGCAAGAGCATTATTCATCCGCCGCAAACGGTGTTCGTCTGAATAACCTAACGCATCATCAATAATCACCGGAGCGCCTTGGCCGCCCTCCAGGACACCGGCAACGGCCAAGCGCAGCAGAATGTCCAGCTGCTCCTGCGCTCCACCAGATAGTTCATCGACATCGAACTTGCCATCGGCATTAGACCGTGACTCAATCTGCAAGTCCTCATTCATCGTGAACTGGGTTCCCGCACCGAACACACCGCCGCCGTACTCTTCGAGCTTGCGGAGCAAGGGGTCAGCCAGCGCATTCCGCGATGCCGCACGTGCCTGTGTCATTACCTCCATAAGAGTCTTGGCGGCGGCTGCACGGCGACGCATCGAGTCCCGATCTCGCTGTGTTCGCTCCACTACCCCCTCAGCAGCTGCCAGCTTCTCATTCGCGCTGTCGAAATAGTCCAAGTGCACCCGAATCTCTTGCCGGCGCTTTTCCAGCTCAGCCAGGCGATTCTCAACTGCATCCCGTCGCTGCTTAGCGCCCGCGAGCGATGCTTCCACGTCGTCGGCATCCCGCTGCGCCAGCTCTTTCAGAGCCGTAGCCAGCTGCTCTTCTGCCGCCTCATAGTCCTTGCCTCGGTTTTCCACCGCAGCAAAGATCTCGGCATCCGAGGCTTTTTCTCGCGCCGTCGTGAGCGAATCTTCGCGGACCTTCAGGACGGACCGAGCCCCTTCAAGCTCGCTGCTGGCCTTCGTATAGTTGGCGTGTGCAGGACGCTTTTCCAGCTTCGACAAGCGCATATCGGCATTGTCACGCTTCGACTCGGCATCCCTACGCCCCGCTGCAGCTTCTTCCAACCGAGCCTTCGCCGCTACCAAGTCAATCTCCGTCGGCGCATCCTCGCCCGCAAGTGCCCGATACCGCTCGCCCTGTACTCGTGCTTCTTCCTTCGCATCGTCCAACTCTGCGGTGAGCTGGTGATACTCCACACCGTCGGACACCGCAGTTATGGATGTCTCCACCTGGAATCTTGCTTTTTCCGCTTCACGACGTCGTGTGTGTGCCTCTTGTGCTTCCGCGACGGAATCAGCGCCTGCCGCCTCAAGCTGTTCCTTGAGCGATATCTCTGCTTTTTCTAGCTTGCGCTGCTGCGAATCTGAGCCGTCTCCGGGCTGAACAGCAACCGTGACGTCGCCAACTTCGATGGCCAACGGCTTAGTAACCGCACGTTGAACTGACTCAGCCTCCGGCGCTAGCCCCACTTTCTCGCCGTCGACCGTGACCTCCTGCGCACTACTAGCCGAGAGCTGCACACTCGGGCTCGACGCCTCCAGCACAGCGGTGGCTGTTGCAACTTCGCGTTCGCAGGTCAACAGTTTTTCCAGTACCTCCTCGGTAACGGAATTTCGTGCAATTACCTCCTTGTGCTCTGCCAATTGTGCACGGAGCTCATCGAGCTTCTCCACTCGCTTCGACAGAGCTTCGACCAAGCTGCGCTTCTCCCCCAATGCGACTTCAGCTGCAGCCAGCTCTTCTGCTTTTCGAGCTTCGCGGTACGCGGTCACAACCGCATCGCGATTTTCCTGCGCCTTCTTTAAAGCTGCGACCTCCTTATCGAACGCTTCCTTAAGTTCAGCAACTTTCTTCTCTGTGGCGGAATGCTGATCCCTGGCATCTTGTGCCTGCTGAATGAAGGTTTCGCGCTCTTGCTGAGCCTGTTTAGCTAAGTCCAGCTTCTGCTTCGCCGCTGCAGAGACCTCCTGTGCCTGGGACACGGCAACCCTGAACTTTTCGAGTTCTTCGAGTGCCTGCGCCCAATGCTCGACTTCGTTTTTGGCTTCTGGCAACGATGCCCGCTGCGTGTGTTGGCTTTCTTCATTACGAGCAGCTTCCTCATTGAGCGCTTCGAATTCCCGGACCTTTTTCGCCGCTTCGTCGCGCACCCGCTGGGCTTCCGCCAGCTCCTTGTCTACGTCGGTAAGCTGCTTGCGCTCTTTGCCATTTTTTTGGAAATAGTTGCCGTATTCAGCTTCAACGGCTTCAAACAGACCTACCTCTTCTGCGGTTTCCGCGCGCTGCCCCGATGCCGACTGCAGTGCGCTTGTGACCTGCGCATAACCGCCCAAGGAGAGTGTCTTTTGCGCTTGTCCCTGTTCAGCAACGAAAACCTGCCACAGGTTCTTGGTGTCCGCATTGTGCATTCGGGCGGCCAGCCACTCTTCCGCCTGGTCATCTTTAAGAACCTCGGCTGTCGGCGAGTGGACGGTGACGATTGTGCCGGTGTCCTTGGTGCTACCAAAGATCTTGTCCAGCGTAAATTCGTAGCCGTCAAGCTCCAGACGGAGCTTAACCTGCGGCTTTTCCTGGCTGGAGTGACTGTTCAGACTAAGCGCTTCGCTTGACCTGGACTTCCATTTTGTCGTCAGCGCAACGTGAATAGCTTTGGCGATTGTCGTCTTACCCGACTCGTTTTCACCGGAAATCACTACCACGCCCCGCTCGGCTAGCCCTGTGATTGAGAGTGAATCAATCGCACGTACATTGTGTAATTCGATGTCGTGAAAACGCATGATTTATTCCTTCTCTCCTGCCAGGCGGGCCAGCAAGCGAAGCGCATCGGCTGCTGCGGTGGTTTCAGATTCTGATAGGGGGCTACCGCTCTCGGTTCGTCCCTTACTCAAGACCGTTAGTTTTTCTGCAGCTATGAGCGGATAACCGGTGAGATTGAGATTAGAGATATCCCCCTCGGACGGAACCACCGTCAAATCGGAGCCACTTTCCCGGCGATAAAGTGCAGCGAAAAGCTGTTGATACTGCTCAAGTCGGTTTTCAAAGGTAGTCGACTCTGACAGTGTCACGGTTCCTCGCAATGAATACTTCACCGCTGTGTCTGTCTTCGCCTCGATACCGTCCAGTTCAGCAAAGAACTCATCGAGGTCTTCCGCGCCAGTGATATCCATGTCTATGGCATGAAAAGCCCACTGCCCCACTCGGTGGGAGGCCACGGTAACTGAGCCTTTTTCGGGGCCGCTCTCTACAATGTCGACGACGAGTGCATTGCCGGAATCCCGTTCTTTGTCGTCGTACGCTGTGGTTTCGTGTGCGCCGGAGAAATAAACTCTGCCAGCATGATCGAGTTGGCTCGTGGAGTGGGAATCCCCCAGCGCAACATAGTGCAACGCCCCGCGGTCAATAGCTTGTTCCAAGCTGGTCAGATCAATGGTGGCTCCTGCATCAGCACCAAAGCCTTCTACTTGGCCGTGTGCGACCATCACTCGGATTCCATCGGCGGGCTCAAGCTCCGTGGCTATTTCCGCCACGATGTCGTCTGCCGAATACTTGCCGCGCACTGGCACACCGATGAGTTCCACCCCGTCACGGATTGCAATGGGCGCGCTGTCGCGAATTACGTAAACTCCTCGGTCTTCCAAAGATTCGAAAGCACTACGTCGATAAATGGAAGAAGCATCAAGCGCATCATGGTTGCCGGGTAGGAAATACACCGGCACGGGTAGCTTGGCGATTCGCTCAAGAGCCCGCAAAAACACCTTGTCCGGCAATGTGTTGGAATCGAACACGTCTCCAGCGACGACAATGAACTCAGCGCCTTCGCTAATCGCCAACTCGCCGATGCGATCGATGGCGTTGAGTCGACTTTCGTGGAACCTAGCTTGGGCTTCACCGCCGTCGAGCTCTAGGAACCACCGAGTCATTCCCAGTTGCCAATCTGAGGTGTGAATGAATTTCATGACTAGCGCTCCTTTTGTCCCAGGCTCAGCGATTCCTGCAGATGTTGCCAACAATCTTCCAAATCAGCGACTGCACGAATGGTCTCTCTCGAAATTACGCAGGTTGGCTGCAATGCTTCATGCAGCAAACTGCGGTCGGTAACTGTTAGTGGGTCAATAACCTCGAGCGAAGGAACACTGACTCGTTCCAAATCATTGCCCCAGTAGTCGGCTTCGACAGCGAAAAGTTCGGCAACCTTCTTCTGCTCGTTGTCACCGCTATCTTTTCCACCAGCGTCATTCGACTTCTGGGCGGTTTTATTGGGATTCTCCCGAACCGCGCCACCAAGCCCGAGGCGCTTCGGCGCAGTCCGGTTTCGCAGCTGTGTTAGTTCCTGAAGCCGGCGTTGCAATTCGCGCTGCGGATAATCGCGCAGCTGTAGTAGCGACAGCGGATCGCGGTCGATATCAGCGACAAGTTGAGCGGCAACTGCAACGGTGTGCTTACACACAGGTGCCGGGTCCGGGCAGGTGCATTCGCTGTAAATGTGCTCTTCGCCATCGCACAACAGCATTTCCATCTGCTCATACGGCAACTCGCCGTGCTCAAACTCTGTGAAGGCCGACGGATTGTTCACCAACCACCGCAGTACGTCGTCAGTTTGTTTCTGCTCCCGCCGTGGGAACCGAATAAAGACTGAAAATGGTTCCGGCTGGCTGCCCTGCACTTCACCGATGATGTAGCCATCCGCGATTCGAAGCCCCAGCACATTGCCGTCGAACCTGTACTTCTCACCTCTGTGAACACGACCCGAATCAGCGCCACGGATGATGAACTCCCACACCCACCGGGCAAAAGTAGTACGTGGCTCGACCGCCACGCGCGCTGCGGTTCCACGTCGCTGCTGTCCGGTAAATGCACCAGCCCAGTCCTGGGTGGCCAGGAGCTTTTCAATCGTCGAGCTGGTTGCTGGCGCGCTTCGCGCCGTAGTCCTTTTACGACCACGCTTTCCAGAGGGCCCCTTGCCAAACTCGGCAAAGATGACATTGTCGCCCCATGTCACGTCTCCGTCACCGGCCATCAGTACCACCTCTTCTGGACCCTAAACGGGGTCACATTGTTGGGAATCGAATCGTCATCCGAGATTGTGGAGTCCGATGCCGTGCCCTCCGGGTTCACCCCATCGGTCACCGTCCCACCGGACTTTGACTCCGCTGCGTCCATCGATTCACGCAGTGACTGAATCTTGTCCTTGTCCAATTGCCACAGAGACCGCAAACGGTGAAAGTCCATCTCCGTCAGCTTGGTTTCACCAGCGCGCACAACCGCATCCGCCAATTCTGCCTTCTCGAAAATCAGCTCGTCGATACGCTCTTCAAGCGTTCCCACACTGACCAGCTTGTGCACGTGTACGTCTTTACGCTGACCGATGCGGTAAGAGCGGTCCGTGGCCTGGTTTTCAACTGCTGGATTCCACCACCTGTCAATGTGAATGACGTGGTTGGCGGCAACCAGGTTGATGCCAACACCTGCCGCGAGAGTAGACAGCAAAATGATTGGTGGGCCGTCCGGGGCATTAAACTCTGCCACTACTTTCTCGCGCTGTGCCGGAGTCATTGCCCCTTGGATAAACGGAATGTCCACGCCCAGGCGCTTGCTGAAATGAGGGGCGAGCATCTTGCCGAACTCCACGAACTGCGTGAACACAAGCGCGCGTTCACCGTTTTGGACAATCTCATCGACGAGCTCTTCCAGCCGTGCAACCTTGCCCGAGCGATGCTGCCCATGATTAAGCAGCCCTGAGCCGTCGTGCTGGTAGTGCGCTGGGTGGTTGCAAATCTGCTTCAACTTCATGATGCCGCCGAGGATGATGCTCTTTCGCCCGAAGTTGCCAGAGCGATTCCGCTTCGAGCGCTTGAGCTTGTCCTCGATGTCCTTCACAGCTTCCTGATACAAGAAAGCCTGCTCCGTCGTGAGAGGAACCATCTCCACCTGCTCATTCTTCTTGGGCAGGTCCGGCGCAATAGCTGGATCCGACTTGAGTCGGCGCAGAATAAAAGGTGCTGTAATCGACTGCAATTGCAGTAGCATTTCCGCATTCCCATCACGCTCGATGGGAATCGCAAACTTGTTGCGAAATGCATTCGCCGACCCCAGCATGCCTGGATTACAGAAATCCATGATGGTGCGCAGCTCGCCCAAGTCGTTTTCCACCGGAGTACCAGTCATGGCGATGTTGTGCCGCGAGCCCAGGCTCCGCAGCGCTCTGGATACCTGGGCGTTGGGGTTCTTAATTGCCTGTGCTTCGTCAGCAATCACATGATCCCACTGCACTTGGGCGAGTTCGTTCACATCGCGGGTAGCAACACCATAGGTCGTCACAACAACATCGTGTTTTCCGATAAATTCTTGTAGTTCCCCACCATGAGGGCGGTTTGAACCATGCAGCAGCCCAACCTTAAGCTCTGGAGTGAACTTTGCCGCTTCTGCTGCCCAGTTGCGCAACACACCTGTCGGAACCACCAGCAGCGAAGTCTTGTGCCCTTGAGCCGTAGCATCTGCTTTCCGACGGCAGCGCTCATACTCCAACAGCGCCAGAATTTGCACAGTCTTACCGAGCCCCATGTCATCCGCGAGAATGACACCAAAGCCGCGGTTGGACATATCCGCCAGCCACTCCACACCGCGCTGTTGATACTCCCGCAGCTCACCGACAAAACTCGGTGGCACCTCGACCGACTCTGCGAGGGCCGTGGAACCGTCTGAGTACTTCGACACCAACGCCTTGAGCCAAGAGGGGTCCATGGGGGCGACTGGCACTGCTGCTGGAGCTTGCGACTCTAAGCCACCGTCGAAGACCAGCTCTTTCAGGGTGGCTTGCCCCTTACCGGTTTCCTCCCCGGCCTTGGTCTGCTCCACCAAAAACTTCAGGGCTTCCCTAGCTACCTCTGGGTTCGCGTGCACCCAATGGTCTCGCAGATGCACTAGCCCCGTACTCGATGCAGCGAGCTCACGCATTTCCGCTTCCGTCAGTACGGCATCCCCCACGGCCAGCTTCCACTCGTAATCAACCAGTTGGTCAAATCCGAGTTTCGGTTCCGAACGGCGCCCAGCAGGCCCCGTCGGATCTAACTGGACGACTTCAGTGTGCAACTGCAGGGTGGTCTCCACTGACTTCCAGTTCGGCGGCAGCATCACATCGATATCAACCTTTGCCAGCTGCGAGATGCCATCAGTCATAAGCTCTATCAGCTGCTCTGAGGTCAGCAGCAGATCCAAGCCCGGGTGTCCCGCTGCTTTCGCATATTTGAGCGTTGGGAATGCCTCCTGTGCCGCCAATAGCTGCGGGCGAAGCAGCGACAGCACGGACCGGCGACACATTTCTGGATTCAGGCGCTCCGGAGCTGCGACGCCGATGCGGTAGTACATCCGCAATGGCCATAGAGTCTCATGTTCCACCGCAGCTGAACGAGGATTGAAGCGAGTTACTGAGCCGCCTTCTTCATCCGCTCGATTCCGCAACTCCAACAGCTGCGGAAGATCCACATCCGGCAAGTCTTCCAGCTGGCCTTCAAAACCAACAGGTTCCTGCACCATTAGCTGCAGACGAACATCCTCACCATCGGCCGACAGCCTCCACTTTGCCAGTGACTGCGCCACCCCCGGCGTCGCACGCCCCAGGGACTGAGACTGCAACAACGACCGCACGAAACTCTGCCGCTGTTCTGCCGGTTCATCCAGATCGGCCAGAAGCGCGTTGGTGACCCAATGAAACATCCGATTGATGAAATCCTCAGCCACCGTGGCGCCTCCGTTATCAATCAATACCGGTGGTGTACGAGAAATGACCTGACTCTGCCAAGCAATCTCACTCAGCCCCTCCGACATCCGCCACGTCGGCCACCACTCATTGTCTTCCCACGTCAGCGCCACCAATGCCCGCCCAGAGCGTGCGAAAGCATCCAATCCCTGTACAACATCCACAAAGAACCGAAGATCCGGTGCCATCGCCGCCGAGGAAACTTCCTCCTGCAATTGCACCAGTGCCGTCACCGCAGCCCATGGCGGGAACACCCATGTGGGTACCGCTTTCTCTACTGCCCGCCCCTTCGGTGTGCGCAGTTTTAGCGTCAGTTGCGCTCGACTCCCCTGGTCCAGCACTGCAAAAAGCCGACGCTGATGCGCCGGGACTTCCAGCAAATCCACGTCCGCAATAATCCGGTGCCCCTCTGGCCGCTCCACCCATAGGTGAAGACCCGAATCATCTTTCCAGACCGCGTGCAGCAGCAACGGCACCGCTGACTTAGCAACTTGGTCCATTACTTCCTCCCCACTGCTTGCTCAGTCATCACCGTCTAATCACCCGGCGACTTCGCCACCAGATATTTGTTCAATGAAGATTCTGCCACGCACCCCGGATCAGCTTTTCCACCACACCACAACATTAGCACGCATGTTCGAATTATGTATCTTGCAAAAATTACTCCTCCTCTACCCAAATACCCCTTTTCCCAGGTAATTTGTCGCACTTAACCGATTTTTAAAAGCTTTTTCAACGCGTCTTATCTTGCAATGCAGCGCATCACATGAAAACGTCGTATAGGCCACAAGAATTAAAAATGTGTGACTCGTGCAATAGTTCTGCCATGGTTCGCATGTGCCAGTAGGCTCCGCTGACTGTCGAAGATAGTCCGGAAGCTGAAGCTGTGCTGAATCGCGAACCGCAGGTTCCACCGTGGACGTCGGCCACTTTTTGGCTCGATGCTGCCGCGGCGCTGTGAACGTCGTCAAGCAGACTTGATTAAGCGAAACTGAGTTGTGCGCCGAAAATGCTTTTTGGTGCGCTAGGTAGTGCGCGAGTCCGACTGTACGACTAATAAATAATGAGGAGTTGCCCTGTGGACCAACACACATGGTTCATCATCGCACTAGTCATTTATCTGCTGTTGATGGTCTACATCGGTTGGACCGGATGGAAAAAGACTGCAGAGTATGACGAATACATGATTGGCGGCCGCGGCCTACATCCGTTCGTCGCGGCACTGTCAGCGGGTGCATCGGACATGTCCGGCTGGCTGCTGATGGGTCTGCCCGGCGCGATTTACCTTTCGGGTCTGAACCAGACCTGGATTGCAATCGGCCTGGTCGCAGGCGCATGGCTGAACTGGAAGTTCACCGCACCACGCCTGCGTAGTTACACCAAGATTGCTCGTAACTCGATTACCGTGCCGTCGTTCCTGGAGAATCGTCTGCACGATACGTCGAAGGTGCTGCGCGTTGCCGCAGGCCTGATTATTTTGCTGTTCTTCACCTTCTACGTCTCCTCGGGCATGGTGGCAGGTGGCCGTTACTGGGAGTCGACGTTCGGTGGCAACTACCTCGTCGGCATGCTGTTGGTAGCGGCTATCACTGTCGCGTACACCCTGTTCGGTGGCTTCCTGGCGGTGTCTTACACAGACACGGTGCAGGGCATCATTATGTTCATCGCACTGCTGGCGGTTCCGACTGTCGGCATCATCTACCTAATCAACAATGGCAACTCCGCCTCGGACATCTTCAGCTTTGCTGCTAACAACCCCTACCCGGGCAGCGAGGGACAGCCGGTTGAGGCCTTCTTCGATCCGTTCGCTGGCATTCCGCTAATCACGATTATCGGTCTGCTCGGCTGGGGTCTGGGCTACTTCGGCCAGCCGCACATTATCGTTCGCTTCATGGCTCTGCGTAGTGCAAAGGACGCAACCGAGGGCCGCCGCTGGGGCGTTGGCTGGCAGGCACTGTGCATGCTCGGCTCCGTCCTCGTGGCGCTGACCGCAACTGTTTTCTTCGCTACGAACCCAGATGCTTCGGTCACTGATGCGTCTTCCTACGAGACCATCTTCCTGGACATGACCCGCATCCTGTTCCACCCGCTGATTGCAGGCCTGATTCTGACTGCAGTACTGGCAGCAATCATGTCCACCATTTCCTCGCAGCTGCTGGTGTCTTCCTCCGCGCTAATCGAGGACCTGTTCAAGGCAACGGTCAACAAGTCCCTGCGTCCGAAGACCTACATGGCTCTCTCCCGCGTCGCCGTCGCGCTGATCGCCATCATCGCCGCAATCATCGCTGCTAACCCGAACAGCTCCATTCTGGATCTGGTTGGCTTCGCGTGGGCTGGCTTCGGCTCGGCATTCGGCCCGGTGCTGCTGGCCGCCCTCTACTGGTCGCGCCTGAACACGCCAGGTGCTGCTGCCGGCATGATCACCGGTGCGGTTGTCTCCTTCGCATGGGGCATGAGCTCGCTCAGCGACACTCTCTACGAGATCGTCCCGGGCTTCGCCGCTGCAACTGTCGTGATGATCATTGTCACGCTGCTTACCAAGGAGCCGAACGAGAAAATCAAGGAAGAGTTCGACCACGCAGCAAAGCAGGCTCTGGTCTAACGCTTCGATCTAAGCTTGGCCTCCGCTAGCCCCACAGGCTAGCCCCGGCGCATACCTACAAGGGAACCGAAAAAGTATTTTTCGCGCCCAACTAGGTATGCGCCCTTTTTTATTTGCCATCCTGGCCGCCTCCCTGACTGCCGCCTTTGTCTCATCCTTTGCGCTTACGCGAGTTCTCGTCACCTCCTCCCCCGCGGGCTCGGAGACGGAAGCCGTCGTCAAGCAACTGCGCACCGTACGCGTCGTCGCCGACCGCCCCACCGTCACCGGATACAAGCGCGAGCGCTTCGACGTCTGGGCAGGTTCTGCCGATTGCAATACACGCCATAAAGTGTTGGCGGCGTGGTTCGGGGGCTCTGCGTGTTCGCTTGACGACGGCTCCCCGCGCGAAATCCCTGACCCTTACACGGGTGACCCGGTTGGTGCGCATGAGGTCGATATCGACCACATTTATCCGTTGGCAGCGGCGTGGGATTTCGGAGCCTACGCCTGGGATCCCGAGAGGCGTCGGCAATTTGCCAACGATATCGAGACCAACCTCGTGCCCACGCGAAGCGCAGTCAACCGGGATAAAGGCGATGCCAGCCCGGCCGAATGGCTTCCTGCGGATACGAAGGCGTGTGGCTATTCGCAGCGTTACTTAGCGGTGGCCATTAAATGGGACCTGCCCGTATCTTCGGCAGACTGGACGGCGCTGGCAGCTGCGTGTGGTATCCCCGCGGGGAAAGGCACGAAATAGAGAAAATAGTGCGAGCACGTTAAGTTAAGGACTGGTCTTAATAAGGAAATATCCAGGCCACTCCTCGCTTGAACGCGAGGCCTACATTCAGTCGTGGAAAGGTAATACGTGCAAAACGTAGTTCTTATGGTTCACGTCCTGGCGGCAATTCTGCTGCTTGGACCGGTGACTGTCGCAATTTCGATGTTCCCGAAGCTCGCGCTTGCAGCCCGCGGCGGAGAGGCAGGAACGGTCGGCGCCGCGCGCACCATGCACGCCATTTCGCGCACCTACGGCATGTGGTCGCTGCTCGTGCCGCTGCTCGGCTTCGGTGTCATGTTCACCGATGTGTCGACCTACATGAAGTCCGGGGCAATGCACGCCGCAATCCTGCTGGCTATCATCGCCTGGGCACTGCTGTTCTTCCTGGTCATTCCGCGTCAGCGTCTGATGATGGCCGGCCTCGGCATCGCCGACGAAGACGAGGATGCCGACGATCCGGAGTTCATCGAGCGTCGCAAGAAGGCTGAAGAGCTCGACTGGGACAAGCAGAAGGGCCAGCTGGCTATGTTCTCCGGCATCTTCTCCCTGCTGTGGGTTGTCGCCGGCATCCTGATGTTCTTCATCTAGAGCTCACGCTCAGACACAATAAAACTGCCGGTGCGTCTGTACGTTTCGGCCCGACTAATCGGGTTTGAAAGTACATGCGCACCGGCAGTTTTTTGTTTTCTAGGTCAGCGCCAAGGGCGGTAGTCGATAGTCGCCTGACGACGACCACCCCCGCTCACCTCACCTAGCAGGTTTAGCGGCGTCCGCCTCGGTAACCACCGCGACGGTCATCACGGTCACCACGGTAGCCACCACGACCGCGACCGCCGCCACGACGGTCATCGCGACCACGACCACGGCCACCGAAATCGTCACCATCATCGAAGTTGCCACGGTAGCCACCACGGCCACGGCCACCACCACGACGGTCATCGCGACCGCGACCACCACGGTATCCTCCGCGACCGCGGCCGCCATCACGCCGATCGCCACGGTAGCCACCACGGCCACCGCGGTAGTCATCGCTGTCGTCGACCGAGGTGCCGTCGTCAAGCTTCAGCCCAATGAGCTGGCCGGAGATGCGGGTATAGGAGAGGTTGTTGATGACTTCTTGCGGCAGGTTGGCCGGCAGTTCGACCAGAGTGTGGTCGCCACGGATGTCAATGTGTCCGAAGTCCTTGGAGGACAGGCCACCCTCGTTGGCGATGGCACCGACGATGGCACCCGGGCGGACGTGCTGGCGGCGACCGACGCTGATGCGGTAGGTTGCGGTGCCCTCGCGGTCGAACTCGACCAGGTCAGCGCGCTTGCCCTGACCGCGCTCACCACGGGAGCGACCATCGCGGCCACGGTTGCGGTCGCGGTCGAAACGATCACGGTCGCGGTCGTTACGACGGCCACGCGGCGGTTCCTTCATCAGGAAGTCGCCCGACTGTGCCTGCGCAGCGATAGCAGCAGCGATATCAACCAGTGGGGTGTCGTGCTCTTCTGCGTACTCCTCGATGAGCTCGCGGAAGACCGGAACCTGCGAATCAGCAAGCGCCTCGGTCAAGTCATCAGCGAACTTCTGCTTGCGAGAGTCGTTGACCTCATCGACGGTCGGTAGCTTCATCTCGTGCAGCTGCGACTTGGTTGCACGCTCAATCGAGCGCAGCAGGCGTCCCTCACGCGGGGTGACAAACAGCAGCGCCTCGCCGGAGCGGCCAGCGCGGCCGGTACGACCGATGCGGTGGACGTAGGACTCGGTATCGTGCGGAATGTCGTAGTTGACCACATGAGAAATACGGTCAACGTCCAGGCCACGAGCAGCCACATCGGTTGCCACCAGGATGTCCAGGCGACCGTCCTTGAGCTGATCAATCGTGCGCTCGCGCAGAGTCTGCGGGATGTCGCCGTTGATGGCAGCAGCGGAGAATCCGCGGGCACGCAGCTTCTCGGCGAGCTCCTCGGTCTCGTGCTTGGTGCGCACGAACATGATCATCGCTTCGAATTCCTCGACTTCGAGGATGCGGGTCAGCGCGTCCAGCTTGTTGCGGTGGCTGACCATCAGGAAGCGCTGGCGAATGTTGTCCGCAGTGCGAGTCTGGGACTTGACGGTAATCTCTTCCGGCTCCGTCAGGTACTGCTTGGACAGGCGACGAATCGCAGCCGGCATGGTAGCCGAGAACAGCGCGACCTGCTTGTCATCCGGGGTGTCGGCAAGAATGCGCTCGACATCCTCCTGGAAGCCCATCTGCAGCATCTCATCGGCCTCGTCCAGCACCAGGAAACGCAGGTCGGAAATGTCCAGCGAGCCCTTCTCCAGGTGGTCGATGACACGACCAGGCGTGCCGACGATAATCTGCGCACCTCGGCGCAGACCCGACAGCTGCACTCCATAGGACTGACCACCGTAGATTGGCAGGACCTGAATCTTGCCCAGGTGATCAGCAAACGACTGGAAGGAGTCCGCAACCTGCAGCGCCAGCTCACGGGTCGGAGCAAGCACCAGAGCCTGTGGTGCACGGACGGAGCGATCAATGCGAGCCAGAATCGGCAGCGCAAACGCCGCGGTCTTACCGGTACCAGTCTGAGCCAGGCCGACGACGTCGCGGCCGCTCATCAGAGTCGGGATAGTTGCAGCCTGAATTGGGGACGGAGTCTCAAACCCAACCTTGCGAACTGCATTGACAATGTCATCCGGCAGCTCAAGCTCATCGAAGCCGACGGTGTCGTCGCCGTTGTCGTCTTTGTTCTTTTCGGCCTTCTTCTCAGCCTTTTCGGACTTTTCCTTGACCTCGGCCTTTTCGGTCTTTTCCTCAGCGGCCTTCTCTTCGACCACCGGTGCTTCCTCGGCCACTACATCCTCGGCCTTCACAATTGCGTCCTCGCGGTTTTCGCGCTGATCCTCGCGGTTTTCCTCGACGCTGCCATTCATTTCATTATTAGCCATTTGGGGCTCTTCCTGGGCCTTTTCGCCCGCACACTCAATATTCAACAGTTGATTACTCACAGTTGGGTCGCACATACATGACCCGCCCAATTTACGTTCTTGTTTTTCAGTGCTCTCACGTCGGAATTGCGATGACATCGCTTCTCTTGCACATACTTCGAAAAATTGCGCCCAAACCCAATTCAGCTTTTACTTCCGAGGAGGGGCGCCCATCATGCACTATGCACTTTCAAGCGTTTCACCAGCGAATTTATACCGCTGCCAGATTCTCTGCGACATTGTCGTCAGGATTTCACACCGACTGCCCAGACTACGCCACCGTCGGTCAAAAAACCATTTCCTGTCCGCAAGGTCACAACACTAGGCGGTCGATTTCTTGGATGAGGCCCCGGCGCCGGGGCCGTCGTTAAGCGAGCGCATTGCACCCACTTCGGGGTGCCTATTTTGTAATTTCCTGGGGTGAGGTGGCTAACATTTTCCCTACAAGTTTGTACACATATCAGCTATTTTCCGCCGTGGAACACCCACCGTTCGGCGGACTTTTGCAACTACACAACGTATAAACCCAAGGTCGCTCGAAAATGCCCAGCAATAGTAATTCATCTGAACCGCAGCCGTCATCGCCCCGGCAGTCCCCGCTAAAACCACATTATCCCGACGAGTTTTCTGGGAATGGCGGGCAGCCGGATACACAGCCGTCGAAGCTCTCGGCAATGATTGAAGTTCTCGGGTTTCCGGGCTTTATTTTGGCGGGTTCGGCGCTGGCATTCTTCTTCCCCGCCCCGTTTACTCCGCTGACGGATTACATCACGTACTTCCTGATGATCATCATGTTCGCGATGGGCCTCACCCTGACCATCCCGGACTTTAAGCAGGTCGCTAAGCGCCCGTTGGCGATTCTCTTCGGCGTCATTGCTCAGTTTGTCATCATGCCGCTGCTAGCGATTGCCGTGGCGAAAGCCCTCGGCCTCAACCCGGCACTCGCCGTCGGCCTGCTGATGCTGGGATCCGTCCCCGGCGGCACCTCGTCGAACGTCATCGCTTACCTGGCACGCGGTGACGTCGCACTGTCCGTCGCCATGACCAGTGTGTCGACGCTGGTCTCGCCGATTATGACGCCGTTTCTTATGCTCGTGCTTGCCGACGCGCACACGGAGGTCGACGGCCTCGGGATGGCCTGGAGCCTCTGTCAGACAGTCCTCCTGCCAGTGATTGGCGGTCTGATTATCCGCTTTGTGGCCGATACCTTTATTAACAAGATCCTCCCAATCCTGCCGTGGATTTCTATTCTCGGTATCGGTGGCGTGGTCTTCGGTGCCGTGGCCAAGAACGCTGAGAGCCTGGCGAACATTGGCCTGATTGTGTTTGTGGCTGTGATCATCCACAACGTTCTGGGCTACGTGCTCGGCTTCTTTGCAGGCCAGCTGGTGGGGATGCCGACTGCGGGCAAGCGCACGGTGGCCGTGGAGGTCGGCACACAGTCCGCTGGCCTGTCCTCCGGTATGGCAGCGAAGTTCTTTACCCCGGAGGCAGCGCTTCCCGGCGCGGTGGCCGCTGTGGTGCATAACATTACTGGCGCTATCTATGTGGCTATTTGCCGAAAGGTCGATGAAGGCAAGGAAACTAGCAAATCCGCTTCTGCTTAAGCTGTTTTTGCTTCGGCTTCTTTGGCTCCGCTGTTCGACGAGTGGGCTGGTAGAGTCTCTCGCCCGAAGATCCAGCCCACCATTGCGACCAGCGAAATGACACCGCAAACAAAGAAACCGGCCTTGAACCCTGCGGCATCCACAATTGCGCCGACAATCAGCGGGCCAGAGATCGCTCCGAAGTCCTGAGCCATCTGGAAATTGGCCAGCACCTTTCCACCTTGGCGGTTGGCGCCGATGACGTCGGCAAGCACGGCCTGCTGCGATGGATTGATCATGCCAGCGCCGAAACCCGCGAGGACGGAGAGAATCAGTAGCGGAATGGCACCGCTGCTAAATCCGATAGCGCCCGTGAACACGCCGTTGATGAACAGGCCCGTGATGAGCAGAGGGCGACGGCCGATGCGGTCGGAGAGACGGCCGGAAAACTGCAGTGCCGTGACATTGCCGAGCGCGAAGGCCGTCAGCGCGAAACCAGCTGTGGCAGTGGCGGCTACTGCCCCATCGCTGCCCGGTTCTGGGGTGCCAACATGGGAAAACGTTGCCGCGGCGAACAGCGGGACAATCGCGACGCGCACACCGAAGTTCGACCAACCGTTGGCGAAGGCTCCGACTAGTGCGCTCCGATATGCCGAGTCACGGATTGCCTCGGAGAACCTCAGCACCGGGGTCGTGCGCTTGGGCACTACATGGCGAAGATGCTCCGCACTCAGCGACATGCCGACCACAATCGTTGCCACGATCAGCGCCCCACCGTAGATGAAAAACGGCATCCGCATGCCCCATGCGCCCATTGCAGCACCAATGATCGGGCCAAAGACATTGCCCAACAGGAAGGCTGTGCCGTAGGCGGCCGAGCTCTTACCGCGGATCTCCGGCGGTGAAATCCGCACAATCAGCCCCATTGCCGAGACCGTAAACATCGTCGAACCGATGCCTCCGAGCGCACGAAACGCCAGCAGTTGCCAATATGTCTGCGCAATACCGACAAGCAAAGTCGAGAACGCGACAATACTGATGCCGGTTAGGTACGTGCGTCGATATCCGAGCTTCTCTACCAGTGAGCCCGATGCCGGCGCGAAGATTAGCCGGAAAATGGAGAACGAACTGACCACGAAGCTGGCCGCGAACACCCCCACATCGAAGCTGCGCGCGTACTGCGGCAAGATCGGTGCAATCAGACCGAAGCCCAGCGCAATGATGAACGCAGCGCTGACCAGAATCCAAATCTCTCGCGGAATCGGCTGTTTAGTCCCGTCTAATTCACCCTGCCAAGAATCCCGACCTTGTGGTTTGCTTCCCACCTCCGATGCGATATCCGGCTGAGATTCGCACTTTGCTTTACGACGAAGCAGGTCGCGCGAACGGGAAGCTGACAAGGTAACGGTCCTTTCTAAAACCTCTAGTCAGAGTCGCCCATTTCACTTTCAATTCGCCGGGCCAACTCTTTGCCAATCAAATGAGGAATTCCAACTACTAGTGCATTACCCATGCAAAAGGCACGATGGCCGTCGGTCATTCCTGTGTCCGTCCATCCCTTAGGGAATCCTTGCAGAGCATCCAGTTCATCTGGAACTAGACGACGCAGTCTTCCATCCACCTTAACCACATGCTTGAAACGGGAGGCCGATTTTCCGCCTTCACCAGTCAAAATCGTTCGGGAGGGCTTTTCCGTCGAGTCCGGGAAGGACATACTCCCCTCACTGTACAAATACGTAAAACCAGTCTTTTTATTGACTCGTTCTTCGCGCTTTGAACCCTTCAGATACTCCCACTTATGAACTTCATCCGCGTGAATAACGAAAGAATCTGGAACAGCAGACTCATCAACAAGGACATCCCCAAGAACTTGTCGAGGCCCATCATAGGACTCAACCACAGAAAATGTCAGCGCCTTGAAGTTCTGCATTATGCCTCCAGTTTCGAATGGAGACTTCTTGGCACCTAGTGAAAACGTCTTTGTTGCTTCATATGGATCCTCTGGAATCACAACTTCTGTGAAATGCAGAGGTTCCTCAATTGGTAAAGCCGCGGCCATGATGCCATCCTTAGCGCGCTGCTCTAATTCCCAGGTGCCGGGATTCTTAACTGCATAGATGTAGACCCGCTTACGTCGCTGCGGAAAACCATACTCAGCACTATTAATCACCCTCCACTCGACGGAGTAGCCGAGGTCACCGAAGCACGACAACATAATTGCAAAGTCGCGACCTCGCTGAGTAGCAGGGCTCTTCAGCAATCGATCAACGTTTTCCAACAAGACATACTTGGGGCTCTTTAGCTTAAGGAACCTGTAGATATCCCACCAGAGGACACCTTTTTTCCCTTCAATCCCACCTGCTTGCGATAGCGGTTTGGCAACTGAGTAGTCCTGGCACGGAAACCCTCCCACAACCATGTCTACATCGGGAATTTCGAACAGCCCGGCTTCCGCATTGTCGAGAACAACGTTGATGTCTTCATTCACACAGCTGTTCTCCCCGAACCTGTTTACATAACAGCGCCATGCAAACTGGCGAGCTGGAGTTCCTGGTGGTTCCCACTGGTTAGCCCACACGGTCTCAAATGGTCCTGCCGCCGGAAGAGATGCTATACCGTCGCTTTGATCCTGATAGCCGTCTAAGCCGAGGCGAAAGCCACCTACTCCCGCGAACAATTCGGCTACGCGAATGGTTTTATCAGACACGTTTCTCCAATCGCTACTGTGTTCTGATACGTCAGAGTGATTCTAACCATGACACAGAGGCCGGATCAAACTGGCCGATAGTTAACCAAAACCGCCGCCTTATTCGAACACTATTTCTAAATCTCTAGGAATTTAGAACCCGACTGATCTCATCACCCACGTACCCCGCGTTCAACCAAAAGGACTTTTTGACCACAGTTTCACCTCGCGGAGTAACAGCTGTATCTGCCTTGTTTCGAGCCTTCGGCCGAACGTGACAGCAACGGTTCTCCGTACTCTTAACCGACTCGCTAGCGCGCCCGTCGATTACACGCTCCCGCATCAGGTCGTAACATGCACGTGCCTCTACCAAGTCAGAGTCAGGCATCTGCCAAAACAGTACGTCCGCTAGTCGAAACTCTCCAAGATTCGACTCATCTTCGCAGAAGACAACAAAAAGGTACTTCTGCGCCAACTGCTCACTGAACTCGCTTTGCTCGAAATCTTGCTCCACCAAATCACGGTAGGAAAACCTTGGAAAAGATAGGGATTCCTTGGGCTTTCCATTTCTCTTCAAACGGATAACCTTAGGGACGATCCCAGCTTTTACAAACTCAGCAATTTCAGATTCCTTGTCCACACCGAGAATACTCTTAACAATAAGACTGCCAATATGCTTAGGAAGGCGGGTGTTACTGTAACCCAAGCCTTCAGCCAAGCTAGTAAGGGTACGATTCATATACGGCGCGAATCGCTTCTTTACCAGCCCAAGCAAATCCATATCTGCTTCTGATTGCTTTCGTTCAATCTCTTGAGCATTAAGCATGCCGTTGAGAATGACATCAATATAACTCCGCTTAAAGGCCCATGCCCGAGGCTTCGCCGGCTCATCCGAGAATGGCTGCTTCCGCGTAATCGTGCTATTCGCTGCCTTAGTACAGGCTTCCAGGTACATCGTGTCACCAGATGAAATGGTGTGCGCTTGTCCTCGTCGGACCTTCTCCTGAATCAATTCCCAGTCACTGCGAAGCTGGACAATGTCATCCTGCGACAGTTCCCAAAGCTTCGCGAGAAGAACCTGGTAATCGACAGGATTCTTATCCTTTTCAAAAAGGTATGCCACTAATAGCATGCGGCTAATCTTGGCCAGCAGATGCGACTCAACCCACTGTTCCTCAGGGAGTGAAAAGTAGTCAATCATCGAAAGGACAAGACGTTCCTTTGCGGAATAATCACCTTTTTTAGTCAATTTCATCGGCGTACTTTTTAGTTCGACGCCTATTTTTGTAAAGTCTGCTTCTGCATTACTGTTAGCCGGAATCTTGAAATAGAGTGTCTCTAACGCGGAACCGAATGCCCCTCGCTTTACCCTCGGATCATCCAAATCCTCGACACCAAGTGCCTCTCGAAGAGATTTTCCGACTATCTTTTCGGCGTAGTTTACAACTGACTCCACATCAGAATCGTCATAGCCTAGCTCAGTCGAAAAGCTCTTCATAGCAAAAAATGTCCCATCACTCGATTCCTGCATATCTCTTTTCGTATGCTGGTGCGTTTAGCTTATATAATTTTGCGGCCAAAATACGAAAGCCAAACCCCTACCCCGCCACTGTGGCGGAATAGGGGGTTGAACGGAGCGTCGTAAAGCGAACGCCCTATCTACGAGACTGCGGTGACCTGATTAGAACAGGCTCGGCAGGTTCGCCTGCGAGGAAATGTTGCTGACAGACTGCGTTGCCTGAGCGGTCGCACCCGACAGCTCCGGAATCGGCAGCTCCGGGAGAGACGGGCTCTCCGAGATGATGTCGGCAATCTCCGGCGGGACCTCGACGCCCTCTGGGAGCAGCTCGCCAATCGGGCCCAGCTCCGGCTCTTCCTGTGGGACGTGCTGCTTGGTGTACTGGGAGTCCTCGTCAATCGTGCGGAACTCGGACTGCGGTTCAGTGGAGGTCTCTACCTTGAAGCGCTCGTTGACCTGGCCGTCCGGGATGTCGTACTGCTCTTCAAGAGCAACGTCAATCGGCTGGAAGCGACTCAGCGGGCCGATGCCCATGGAGTTAACGCCAATGGCCTCGCGAGTCTCCGGGTTGAAAGCGTTTCCGCCCGAATCGCCGTGGTCAATCGGAGCGATAGCCCAGACACCATTGCGGACTCGGAAGACCTGGAAGCCGCAGCCACGGCCGGTACGGGAACCGTCGGTGCACACGGGCTCACCGAGGTTGTCGAAGGAAATCTCCATCGGCTCGAGAGTGCGCTTGTCCTCGATACCGACGATCTGAACCGGCTCGCCGTGGACGTTGCCGAACTCATCAACAGAGTGGGACATAGAGGTGGTCTTGATGTCGTCCTGAACCTCAATGATGCCGTAGTCACCGCTATTGAAGAGGTCGTTGAAGAACTCCGGCATAGTGGTGTTTTCGTCGAAGTCACCCTCTTCCGGCATGACATCGGTGCCCATGTAGTCCTTGTTGACCAGCTTGTCGCCATCCTTGGTTGGGATGAAGAACTGGCCGGTGACCTCTTCGCCGGTTTCAGTATCCTTCGCCACAACACAGTGGCCGGCAGTCATGATGACACGATGCGAAACGCCATTCTGATCCACAACGGTGCCAGGAACTCCCAGAGAGCACATCGGGGACTGAACATGACGTCCATCGATGTTCTTGCTGCTCGGGAACGGCATTCGCAACGGCGAGCCCGGGCCGATGACAACATCCGAGTTTGCCGGTGCAGCCTCAGCTACCGCGATTCCGGGCACAAAGCCACCTGCAGCTACCGACAGTGCAGCCGTAAGTGTGGCGACCTTCTTCGAACTGACCATAGTGTGCGCTACTCCATTTCTGTACAGAAAACTTGTCCCTCTCAGTGTATTAGGGACACCTTTACAAAGCTCTCCAAAAATGGAACCTAGGGTGAAATTCTCAGTCGAGGAACCGTTCAATCGCCTTCACGGCACGCGCATTACGCATCAAAAAGTTTGTTCAACAGCAATGCAAGAGCCAGAACCATCCGCCTTGGATGATTCTGGCTCTCTTAACGGTTCGGGGGTGATTTTTGTCAGATTCTCAGACTGGTGCTAGCCCTCAAAGCTTGGAAGCTGAATTTCTGCCAACTGAGGCAGCTCAAACGGCTGTGACGATTGTGGCAATTGGGGCGATTGTGGCAGCTCAGGCAGTTGCGGCGACTGCGGCAACTGGTCCACAAGATCAGTTAACTGCGGTACAGAACCTTCCTGAGAACCCTGCGAATTCTGCGTCCGGGCGTACTCCTGATCCGCCGCCATATCCTCGTTGAGGGTGCGATAGGTGGAGTCGCGCTGAGCCGTGGAATCCGATACCTCGAAGTGGTCGTTTACTTGACCGTCGGGAATGCCGTAGGCCTCCTGGATGGCAATATCCGCGGGCATCACACGCGAGACCGGACCGAAGGTCATCGAATTCACGCCAATAACTTCATTTGTGGTCGGATCGTAGGCATTTCCGCCCGAGTCACCGTGGTCAACGCCGATACCAACCGTCCAAATGCCGTTTCGAGCCCGGAATACCTGATAGCCACAGGCACGTCCGGTACGCATGCCGTCCTTACAGATAGGTTTGCCAAAATTATCGAAGGAGACCTCGCCACGCGGCAGATCTTCATTGTCTTGAATGCCAGTCATCGCTACAGGCTCCCCGTAGCTCTGACCATTTTCATCGATGGAGTAACTTGCGCCGGTAGTTTCTACGTCTGGATCAAGGTTGATTACTCCATAGTCTGCACCATTAAAGGCCGCCGGCAACGACTCCAGTCCGGCATCTTCCTGCGGCACTTCCCAACGGTGAGCACCTGTCGTACCAATGCGCTTATCGCCTTCGGTGGTTGGCACATACACCTCACCGGTAACGATTGGCAGACCCACATCCGGAGCATCATTCACACAGTGCCCTGCGGTCAACATGACCCGATGCTTTTCCCCATTGCGGTCCGTCACCGTTCCCGGAACACCCGCCGAACACATCGGCGAGTTGACATTTCGGTGCCCATCCCACGGGCTTCCCTCCATGGGAGTTCGAATCGGGTCACCCGGACCAACCACGACAGCATGTGCCGCGACCGGGGCTGCTAAGGACAAAAGTGCTGCGAAAGCCGATACCGCCATTCGACTTCTTGCGTGCTTCATTGAGACGAATCTTTCAAATTTTTAGTTTTCCTTTAGGACCATCCCCCACACTAATCCACCACCCCACCCCCAGAAATAGCGTTTTCTCAGACTCTTGGACTTTTACAAAAGTCGTTATCGAATCGTTTCCACAACCCCACATGTCCCTGCAATAACACCAGGCACCTAGCCAATTGACTACCCCCACTTGGGTAGCCAATTGATGCTAAACATATCTCGAACATTAGTTCTATATGTTCGAAAATGCGAGTCCGGGGTGTTCGATAACTTGTGAGCCATGAACACAGCAGACGAGTTTCCCATTCATCGCCGCCTAGCTCTTCCCCCACTATCCGCTACCTACCGTGCAGAATGTTTCGAAGACCTCGACCTCATCCGCACAATCCTCTGCCACCCCACCATCGCCCGTAGGCATTCGCCCGGCGCGCTAGATCACACCTTTTCGCTTCCCGACGGGCCTGTGGTCACCGTCCGCGCGTCGCGGATAGCGCTTCCTCGCGCACTGGTCTCTCAGCTTGCCGACGTGCACGCGGAATACTTCATCCTGAAGGATGAGCCCATGTTCATGTACTCCGTTTCCGTCAAGGTGGCATCCTCATCGGAGGTAGTCCTCCGCGGAATTGGCGGTTCGAATCGGACGCGGGAAGAAAACCGCCGACGTACTCGGGCTGTGGCTGAGGCTCTCCATCGTGCGCAGGACTGCAGCAAGATACACGAAAACGGCACTGACCTCGCACTCCCCGGGCGCCGTTATAGCTGGATTGGCACCAGGGGCGCGCGGCCACTGCCGTGTCCTAACGAGCTCTTTTCTTCTCGCCCATCAGCGGCTTAGCACTGGTCACAGTGCTGCCACAGTACGGCTACTCGCTGTCGTCGCCTTCTTCGTCGTCCTCGTCGTCATAGTCGCCATCGTCATAGAGGTCATCATCGTCGTCATCGTCATCATCATCCCCGTCCAAGGAGGCAACGTGATCAGAGTAGATATACTCCGCGTACCCGTCATCGACGGGTGCCAGCTGATCTTCCCATTCCTCTGCGCGGTCTACCACGAGCGCAAGGACATCCATCAGCTTGTCAAAGTCCTTGAAGGTGCCCAGCGTCAGAACCTCATTGCGCAAGGTCTGGATGTCAGAGTAGAGGTCAGCGAACATCTTGCGACGGTCATCATCGGTGAGAACCGTTTCGGTGTCCGAGTCCCAGAACTCTGCGATGGCCTGGTCGACAATGTCGTCCAAGTTCGCGTCCTGGGAGATGAAGCGGACGTGTGCGCTGGGCTCGTTGTTGTGGGCAGTTACCAAAACCTGGACCAACGAGGAGGTACCAACTTCGGAGGTGACCAAGGTTGCCTCTTCGGGGTCCTGTTCAAACTCCAGGTCAGCAATGCGGTCATCATCACCATCGAGCAGAGTGCGCAGCAGGCCAACAACCTGGTCAGTAGCTACATGGTGGGCGACTGCCGCGACGGCGTCTTCGACGGAGAATACAGCGGAGACCAGAACAGCTTCGAACTCGTCGTCCTCATCATCCACATCGGCAGCGGCTACGTAAACTTCGGCAGCCGGGATGTCCTCATCAATGGTGACGAACTGAACCTCCAGGTCAGAGGTAATGGGAACGAAGAGGGTGTCATCGTTGACACGGCTTTCAATGCCCTCGCGGTCCAGTGCCGCAGCAATCTGCTCGAAAAAGCTCATGGGTGGAATCCTCCCTTGAAAGATAATTGGCCTCTACCCGCAGCCAATCGTAGCGACAAACGCGCAATCATGGGGTGGCTCATGCCCCCGGCAATTGCTGCGAAAGATCGCGCCGGCAGCGTGCGTGCTGCTGCAAAGCCGCCAACGCGGTCGGTTGAGGAGCAGGCCGCCAGCTGTCGATTCTCGAAAACAGAGCGCTCAGTAGCGTGCCCAGAGTTGATGGCGTTCCTCACGAGAACGTTTTGGACAGGAGACACACAGATCGGCATCTGGGCTGTGATAAATCATGCAGCAAGTAGCCCTCTCCAGGTGAGTAACTACATCGAAGTCCGGTTCTTCTCCCGATTCAGCAGCGGCTTCATCCCAGGGGCGCACCTCGCCTCCGCAGGAATCCATGAAACGAGGAAGAGGGACCCGATGTACTCGCTGTATTCCCTCAACGACATGTTTGCCAATAAGCGCTCCACGCCAGGGCTCCATCAGCTCATTACCGGCGGATATTGCGGCGTTAGCTACGGCATCGGCAGCCACGGCCCAAAGAGGGGCAGGCTTGATTTCCCCGACTTCTCCAACAACCTGAGCCAACGGCTCCAAGAAATGAGCCAGTGCTTCGCCGGAATCCTTCAGCTCATCCGCATCCTCAGCGGAAATGCTTTCAAACTGTTGAGCTTGGAACCCAACCCAATAGTCATCTCGAAGAAATGTGAGCCAAGAAGACCACTGCCACACTGGAACTCGATCGGACACCAACACGCATGCCAGCGATGGCCCTACCAATGCTCCGCACATGGACCACCACCACAACTGGGCCTGGAAACGGGTATCCACCTCAACCTCGGGCATGGGAAACAGCTTTCTCCCAGCCTCAATTCCGGCGGCTACAGCTTCGGTAGAAAGGTGCCACTCCGCAGCGCCGTCGTGAGGCGTGACATCTGCGGAAAACCGAGGAAAGTCCGCCAAAAGCTGGGAGTACTCGGGAGGCAATGCGGCACCCCGCGTGACATCGTTCACCAGTCTCATCCTTCTATCGACTGTGTTAATCGCCGTACACCTGTCTATTTTTCCACCGACTACGGAATTTCCCCACAGCTCAGTAGTGTTTATATGGGCATATGGCTCTCAACGGACCCGTTTAGGAGGTCTACTACTTTGTTCCAAAAGACGAAGAAGGATTCAACTCGCACAGTAACTGATGCGGTGAACTCAACCCCCGAAGCGATCGAACGTGATGCCGGAAAACTGGGAACCCTTCTTATCCAAACCCTGGATAAGACCATGAGCTGGCAGTCGTCTGCCATCACCGGGTACGTCAGTTCCCTGCACAAGCGCAAAAAAGATGAAACTCCGGCGCAGGTACAAGAACGTATTGATTCCCACTACCTCAACCTGGTCACCGGCACCGGTGGTGCCGCCGGCGGCAGTGCGGTTCTTCCCGGCGTCGGCATGATTACGGGCTTGGCTGCGGTTACCGGTGAATCGCTGCTGTTCCTGGAAGCATCAGCCTGGTACACACTGGCCTCAGCAACCCTGCGCAATATTGACATCACCGATCCGCAACGCCGTCGCACGCTGATTCTTGCGGCCATGAGCGGCTCTGAGGGGACAGCTATTATGGCCTCTCTGCTTGGCGAGGAATCGCTGCGGAAGCAGACCAAAACTTCCGTAAATTCTCTACTGCCACGGCTTGGCGTTCCGCAGCTGGGTGCAGCAAACCGCCTGCTGATTCGCGAGGCACGCAAGCGCTTGATGAAGAACGCTCGCCTGGCCATCATCGGTAAGATTTTGCCATTTGGAATTGGCGCCGTGGTTGGGGCCTCCGCCAACCGCAAGCTCGGTGGCATTCTTATCAGCTCCACTCGCGCATCTCTGGGCCCGCTTCCCCAGGATTGGTCGGACTTTGAACGAAAGCTACCGGCTAAATCCAACACCTCGGAGGACTCGAAGAAGGACTCAAAGTCATCGAGGTTCTCTATTCCCTCGGCGCTGAAGTGGCCGAAGAAAA
The DNA here is from genome assembly GCF_008042455.1 of Corynebacterium sp. LK10. Taxonomy (NCBI): domain Bacteria; kingdom Bacillati; phylum Actinomycetota; class Actinomycetes; order Mycobacteriales; family Corynebacteriaceae; genus Corynebacterium; species Corynebacterium sp. LK10. The sequence continues at coordinate 7,936 of NZ_NOVT01000020.1, read as the reverse complement.
AGAAGAATAAGTAGTTCCTCTTACCCCGATTACCCTTCAGCGACGTTTTTCAATGGAAGAGCGGTACCCACCATGGCCCAGAGCAAACCCCTCAGAACCTCTCCCATGAAGTTCTTGTGGAAACAGTCTCTTCACAGGCCACTACCGCTCTATGGTGTCATTGTTGCAGCGCTAATCGTTGTCGGGCTGGAGTCCGTACTTCCGCTTCTCACTAGAGATGCCATTGATGTGGCAACGGGCTCTTCCGATGGCGGTGTCCCCGCGCGCCTACTGCCTTCCCTAACTCCCCTGCAGGCAGTCATTTCCGTCTTTCTGGCCATCGCGTTAGTACGCTTCGTCGCCCAGGTGGGGCGCAGATTCTTCTCCGGCAAACTCTCCATTGATGTTCAGCACGACCTGCGACTAAAGATCCTTCGCTCCCTACAAAACCTCGATGGTCCAGCACAAGACCGAGTCAACACCGGCCAGGTCGTGTCACGGTCAATTTCCGACCTCCAGGCAGTGTCCGGACTACTGGCGATGTTGCCGTTGACACTGGGATCCGTCGTCAAGCTGTTCATCACTATCGGCATCATGCTCGCCCTCTCGCTGCCCCTGACACTGGTCGGCCTCGCCGTCGTGCCAGCGATTGTCTACATTGCGGTGAATTCGCGTGACAAACTCCATGCCGCAACCTGGGCTGCCCAACAGCAAGCAGGCGAGATCGCCGGACAAGTCGAGGAAACCGTTTCCGGCATCCGCGTTGTCAAGGCGTTTGCGCAGGGTGACAACGAAGTTGCGAAGATGGAGCGTAACTCGTCGCTGCTCTTTTCCCTACGCCTGCGAGCGGCAAAACTCAGCGCTCGATTCCAACCGGCGCTGCAGTCGTTGCCGCAACTGTCCCTCGTCGGAAATATCGCGGTCGGTGGCTGGCTCGCGATTAACGGACACATCACCCTAGGCACGTTCGTAGCTTTTGCCACGTATCTCACCAGCCTGACTGCCCTGTCGCGTCTGGTCTCCAACATGGTCATCTCGATACAGCTGACGTCGGCAAGCATCGACCGCATTTCCGATGTCATCGACGCCCGACCAGACAACCCCGAACCCACCGACGCGCTCCCCCTCCCCGACGGCCCCGTTGGCATCAGCTTCAACCACGTCACCCACAGCCGTGGCGGACGCACGCTTATCGACGATGTCTCATTCTCCGTCGCGCCAGGGGCGACCTTAGCGTTGATTGGCCCACCGGGGTCCGGAAAGACTATCGCCACGGAGTTACTCGGCCGTCACTATCTGCCGGATTCGGGAACTATCACTATCGATGCGCCCAGCCACGGCACATCCACAGATACCGCGCGCATTCTCTCCAGCGACGTATATGACGCTATTACTGTCGTTCCGGACACTCCTTATCTATTTGCGGGCACGTTGCGTGAGAACATCGCATTCGCCAATCCCGCGGCGTCCCAGGAAGAGATTGTCGCCGCAGCGACAGCCGCGCAGGTCAACTTCGTCGACGACCTGCCTCAGGGGTGGGACACAGCCATCGGCGAGCGCGGGCATAATCTCTCCGGCGGACAAGCTCAACGCGTCGCGTTAGCACGGGCATTCCTCGCCCGTCCTCGAGTTTTGGTTCTCGACGACGCGACCTCAGCAATCGATGCTGCAACAGAGTTAGAAATCTTCAACGCGCTGACCTCGCAGCTGGCGGAAACGACTATCGTCATCGTGGCGCATCGATCTTCCACTCTCGAGCAGGCGGACCACATCGCCATTTTCGAAGACGGTGCCATCACCGGCATTGGCACCAAGGCCGAACTGATTACTTCTCATCCGCGCTTCACCGAGCTGATGGACATCGACCAGAGCGCCTACCCCGAAATCGAAAACCTTGTTCTCGACCCCATCGACAGCGAAGACCCCAGCCCCGAGGAACTCTGGCCCGACGAATCCGCGCCAACCTCCGACAACTCCACGCCAGACACCGCTGCGCGGCTTCCCGGAGGTGCCACTTCTCAAATGAGCCGCGGGGTTGGCCGAGCCGGAGGAGGTCCAGGCGGTCCAGGTGGACCCGGTGGCCCCGGTGGCCGCGGCGGCGGTCGTGGTGGCATGGGGGCGGCTCTCGCCAATGCGCCTGCGACGCCGGAGCTACTCGAGCGCGTGCGAAACCTCCCACCCGCTACCGAAAAACCGCGTGTGCCCGCTGCGGCACTCGACAACTCCGAGCTTTTTTCTCTGCGCCGGTTGCTGTCCTATGTCCGTGGCCTATTTATAAGTGTCATTGCGCTGCTCGCCCTCATTGCCGTCGCCGATCTGGCGTTCCCCATGCTCGTGCGCTACGCCATTGACCACGGCATCAGTGAGCACAATGAGGCCGTGCTGTGGGCCTGCGCCGCAGGTGGCTTGGCGACGGTCCTCATCAGTTGGCTTGCCGTAGCCACAAATGCTGTTATTACTGCGCGCACTGGTGAGCGGCTGCTCTATGCCCTGCGTGTGCGTTGCTACCGTCACCTGCAGTCGCTTGGCATCAACTACTTCGAGGCCAATCGCTCGGGCGCCATCATGACGAGGATGACAACCGACATCGATGCGCTCTCCTCTTTCCTGCAAACGGGACTGGCAGAAGGGGCAATCGCCGCGTTTACTCTGCTCGGTGTCACAGCGCTGTTGCTTGCCACACAGGTGTCACTCGCCGCAGTGGCGTTGGCATCGCTTCCCATCATTGTGGTGGCCACCCTGGTATTCCGCCGAATCTCCTCGCGCCTATACAAGTTTGCACGCGAGCAGCTCTCCTTGGTCAACGCTGATTTTCAGGAGACCATTGGTGGGCTTCGCGAGATTCAGATGTACCACCGCGTCGCCGATATCGAATCTTCCTTTGCCGAGGAATCCGATAAGTACCGCGCAATTCGTCAGCGAGCGCAGCTGGCCGTGGCTCTATTCTTCCCCGGCATCAACTTCGTCTCTGAGTTGGCAACAGCCGCGGTATTGGCTGTCGGTGCCCAACAGGTTGCTTCGGGAACCACGACGCCCGGCGTACTCGTCGCCTTCACGCTGTACCTAGGAATGCTCTTTGGCCCGATTCAGCAGCTGTCCCATGTTTTCGACGGCTACCAGCAGGCGAAGGTCGGCCTCAATCGCATTGATGACCTCCTACAGACCGCCCCCATGCCAGATCACGGCACTACTGACGGCGCGTCCCGCGCAGCTGCTGGCGACCTGCGCTTAGACAAGGTAACTTTCTCCTACTCCGCCGCCGACTCTGAGCACGAACGCCCGCAGGTTCTCGATGCTCTCGATTTGCAGATTCCTGCCGGAGAAACAGTCGCAATTGTCGGATCCACGGGCGCCGGAAAATCAACAATCATTAAGTTGTTTGCTCGGTTCTACGATCCAGTTGACGGTGTGGTGCGAGCCTCCGAAACTGACATCCGCGACTTCCCTCTTAACGATTGGCGACGCACCCTCGGCTATGTCCCCCAAGAATCACACCTGTTTTCGGGGACAGTAGCAACAAATATTTCCTACGGTCTACCGGACAGCAGTCATGCTGAAATTCAGCAGGCCGCGAAAAACGTCGGTGCCCTCAGCACCATTGCCAGCCTGCCCGGTGGCTTCCACCACCCCGTCGGCCCAGATGGCCGAGGGCTCTCCTCCGGACAGCGTCAGCTCATCGCACTCGCTCGTGCCGAAATGATGCGTCCTGAACTGCTGCTTCTCGACGAAGCCACCGCGACACTCGACCCTGCAACAGAGTCGGCAATCCTTGAAGCCACTGACCGTGCGTCGCGTCAACGCTCGGCAATTATTGTGGCCCACCGCCTGGCTACAGCGGCTCGGGCCAACCGGATTTTGGTACTTGACCACGGGCGTATTGTCGAGGACGGCTCCCATGACGAGCTCCTAGCGGCGGGTGGCCAATACGCAGAGCTTTGGAGCAAGTACCATATGGGGAGCGCGACGGTGTAGTAATTCAGAATTTTCGTTATCCTTGAATGACACTTTGACACTTGCGCTAATTAGAATAAACGTGAGTTAGTAAAACTAAGACGAAAAGAGGCGAGTACCTGCCGTGAGCAGCGACATGAGCTTCGGCCAGAACGAATGGCTGGTCGACGAGATGTACCAGCAATTCCAGAAGGATCCACAATCTGTGGGTCAGGAATGGCGCGAATTCTTCGCAACCCACACCCCGTCCCAAAAGGGCGAGGACCTTTCCAATATGGCAAAGCCAGCAGCAGCCACGAAGGAGGAAGCTAAGGCAACCGGACGTCGTGAATCCAAGGGGGTCGAACCAACTAAGACCCCGAACAAGCCGGCGTCCCCGAAGCCAAAGAAGTCCCCAATGGATGCAGCAGCCAAGGTTTCGGCTGTTGAATCCGGCGAGGAGCCTCTGAAGGGCGTCGCACGGGCTATCGCTAAGAACATGGATGTCTCCCTGGAGATGCCGACCGCTACGTCGGTTCGCGATATGCCGGCACGTCTGATGTTTGAAAACCGCACCCTGGTTAACAATCATCTGGCACGCGCCCGCGGTGGCAAGATTTCCTTCACCCACATCATTGGTTACGCCATGGTGAAGGCTGTCATGCTCCACCCGGACATGAACAACAACTACAAGGTGGTTGACGGCAAGCCAGTTCTGGTTACCCCGGAGCACATTAACCTCGGCCTGGCTATTGATATGCCAGCTAAGGACGGCTCTCGCTCGCTCGTAGTTGCCGCTATCCGCGAGTGTGAGACCCTGACCTTCAAGCAGTTCGTCGACGCCTACGAGGACATCGTCGTTCGTGCTCGCCACGGCAAGCTGACCGGTAAGGACTTCCAGGGTGTCACCATTTCCCTGACCAACCCGGGCGGCATCGGTACCCGCCACTCCGTCCCGCGCCTGACCAAGGGCCAGGGCGCGATTATCGGTGTCGGTTCCATGGATTACCCGGCTGAGTTCGCTGGTGCTTCCGCTGACCGTCTGGCAGAGATGGGCATCGGCAAGCTGGTGACCATCACCTCTACTTACGATCACCGCATTATCCAGGGTGCAGAGTCCGGTGAGTTCCTGCGCACGATGAGCAACCTGCTCGTCGACGACAAGTTCTGGGACCACATCTTCCAGACCATGCGCGTCCCCTACACCCCAATCCGTTGGGCACAGGATCTGCCGAACACGGGTATCGACAAGAACACCCGCGTTATGCGTCTGATTGAGGCCTACCGCTCCCGCGGTCACTTGCTGGCTGATATCGACCCGCTGCGTTCTGACCAGCCGAATGATTCCGCTCCGAACCACGCTGACCTCGATATTGAGGAGCACGGTCTGACCCTGTGGGATCTGGACCGTACCTTCAACGTCGGTGGTTTCGGCGGCAAGGAGACGATGACGCTGCGCGAGGTTCTCTCGCGCCTGCAGAACGCATACTGCCTCAAGGTCGGTTCCGAGTACGCTCACATCCTCGACCGCGAAGAGCGCGAGTGGCTGGAAGAGCGCATTGAGGGCGGCCAGCCAAAGCCGTCCCACGCTGAGCAGAAGTACATCCTGCAGAAGCTGAACGCCGCTGAGGCATTCGAGAACTTCCTGCAGACCAAGTACGTCGGCCAGAAGCGCTTCTCCCTTGAGGGCGCAGAGTCGCTGATTCCGCTGATGGACTCCGCCATTGACACCGCTGCTGGCGCTGGCCTGGATGAGGTCGTCATCGGTATGCCACACCGCGGTCGACTGAATGTGCTCGCAAACATCGTCGGCAAGCCACTGCGCCAGATCTTCACCGAGTTCGAAGGCAACATCGACCCGGCACAGGTCGGCGGTTCTGGTGACGTCAAGTACCACCTGGGTACTACTGGCCGTCACATCCAGATGTTCGGCGAGGGCGAGATTGACGTCACCCTGACTGCGAACCCGTCCCACCTCGAGGCCGTCAACCCGGTCGTTGAGGGTCTTGCTCGTGCACGCCAGGACAAGATCAACAAGGGCGAAGAGGGCTACTCCGTCATGCCGCTGCTGCTGCACGGTGACGCATCCTTCGCCGGCCTGGGCATTGTCCAGGAGACCCTGAACCTCATGTCCCTGCGTGGTTACAAGGTCGGCGGTACCGTCCACATCGTGGTGAACAATCAGATTGGCTTCACCACTTCGCCGGACTCCGGTCGTTCCTCCTACTACGCAACCGACATCGCCAAGGCATACGGCTGCCCGGTCTTCCACGTCAACGGTGACGACCCGGAGGCTGTCGTCTGGGTCGGCCAGCTGGCTGTTGAGTACCGTAACCGCTACGGCAAGGACGTCTTCATCGACCTGGTCTGCTACCGCAAGCGCGGCCACAACGAGGCCGATGACCCGTCCATGACTCAGCCGCTGATGTACAAGATCATCGACGAGAAGGAAAGCGTTCGTGCTCAGTACACCGAGGACCTCATCGGTCGCGGTGACATTTCCGAGGAAGAGTACGAAGCAGTACGCCGAGACTTCCATGACCAGATGGAAGCGGTCTTCAACGAGGTTCGCGCAGCTCAGGACGCAAAGCCGGGCGAGCAGACCGGTATCGCCGGTTCTCAGCCGCTGCCGCACGGTCTCAAGACCGGCATCGACAAGGCTGAAATCGTCGAGATTGGTCAGTCTTACGTCAACCTCCCTGAGGGCTTCAAGATTCACCCGCGTGTTGCGCCGGTCGCTAAGAAGCGCGCGGAGATGACTCAGGAAGGTGGCATCGACTGGGGTATGGCCGAGCTGCTGGCAATCGGCTCCTTCACCGGTGCTGGCATCGACGTCCGCTTCGCAGGTGAGGATGTCCGCCGCGGTACCTTTACCTCTCGCCACGCAGTTCTGATTGACTCCGAGGACGGTTCGGAATACAACCCGATCGACGCCTACGGTAAGTCCAAGAACGGTGGTCGCTTCATGATTTACAACTCGGCTCTGACCGAGTACGCAGGCATGGGCTTCGAGTACGGCTACACCCTGGGTAACCCGGACGCAGCAGTGTTCTGGGAAGCACAGTTCGGTGACTTCGCCAACGGCGCTCAGACCACCATTGACCAGTACGTTTCCTCCGGCGAGGCCAAGTGGGGTCAGACCTCCAAGCTGATCCTGCTGCTGCCGCACGGCTACGAGGGCATGGGCCCGGACCACTCTTCGGCACGTATCGAGCGCTTCCTGCAGCTCGCAGCCGAGGGCTCCTACACCGTTGCTCAGCCGTCCGAGCCGGCTAACTACTTCCACCTGCTGCGTCGCCACGTCCTGTCCGACCTGCACCGTCCGCTGGTTGTGTTCTCGCCGAAGTCAATGCTGCGCAACAAGATGGCAGCGTCTGCTGTCGAGGACTTCACCAACCCGAACAAGTTCCGCTCGGTCATCGATGACCCGAACTTCGAGTCCAAGGACAAGTCCGGCATCAAGACCCTGCTGCTCTGCTCCGGCAAGATCTACTGGGAGCTGGAGAAGAAGCGTAAGAAGGACAAGCGCGACGATCTTGCAATCGCTCGCCTGGAGATGCTGCACCCGCTGCCGCACAACCGCCTCCGCGACATCTTCGAGTCCTACCCGGATCTTGAGGAAGTCCGCTGGGTTCAGGACGAGCCGGCTAACCAGGGTCCGTGGCCGTTCCTGGCACTGAACCTCCCAGAGGTTCTGCCGGATATGCCGAAGCTGACCCGCGTTTCCCGCCGTGCACAGTCCTCCACCGCAACTGGTGTGGCTAAGGTCCACCAGATTGAGGAGAAGGCTCTGCTGGAAGAGGCTCTCAAGTAGGTCTCATTGACTGGTCTTCGCCACTTGGCATGTAAACGCTAAGGGGCTCCAACCGTTCGGTTGGAGCCCCTTTCTTGTTGCTTGGGCGATCGTTGCCAGGCATCAAGGGCGAATAGGCAAAAAGCGTGTCCGGTCGGCGTGCCACCGGGTCGGCACCATTTACTACTTAGTCCTCAATGCGAGTTACTGACTACGTTTATGACAGAAACGGCC